>NZ_JBXKIW010000065.1:0-19745 GCF_056995035.1 Romboutsia sp.
TATATATGGTTGTATTGCATTGTCATTTATTTCATTTATAGTTGGTGTCATTATAAATATAGTTAGTATCATTGCAAGTCCAGCTAATATTTGATTTGGTATGGTTTGCTGTACTCCTAATGCTGACTTTAAAAATGAAAATGTAATAATTATTCTTACAAAACTTGTCATCATAAAGATAGCAGTTGATAAAAACATTAAAAAATTTAGCATTACAAACAGCTGTATTAAAGGAGTAAGTTCTTTGGGATTTGATACAAAATTAGCTAATGTCTCCATCTCTATTCTCCTTCAAACTAAATTTTTTAAAATCTAATTTCTTTAGTTCTAATTTCTTTAGTTCTAATTTTTTTAGTTCTAATTTTTTCAACTCTAGTTCACTTAAATCTATTTTTTTCAATTCTATTTTTTTAAAATTTAATTTTTTTAGGTTGATTTTATTTTTATTTAGATTAACTAATTTTATTTTCTTAATTTCCTTTTTGTTATATTCTATTTCTTGCATTTCTTGCTTACTTATGTCTTTTATCTTTTCTACTTGAGAAGGTGATGATACTAGCACACAACCTTCATCACCTATCTTTAAAACAAATACATTGGTATCTTTATTTAAGTTTGTTCTTTCTATTATCTGAGTATATTTATATATACCCATACCCTCAAAGTTGGGTTTACTAAGTTTTATAGATACCACTATTAAAATAATAATAACTGGTATAAATATACTTAAATTTATTAAGTACTGCAGCATATTATCCATGATATTTTTTATTTTTTCTCCTTTTGCTCTACAATTAGAATATCTACTCTTCTATTTATAGCTTTATTTTCTGGTGTTGAATTATCTACTATTGGGTTGTACTCACCATATCCCTTAACTGAAAACCTAGCTGGATCAATATTTTGTGTTCCAACAAAATATCTTACAACACTCACTGCTCTTGCTGTTGACAACTCCCAGTTAGAACCAAATCTTTCATTGTTCATTGGGATATTATCTGTATTACCTTCAACTAGTACATCATTATCTGTATTATTTATTATAGTAGTTATAGTTTCTAAAACTTCTCTACTATAATCTTTTAAATCTGCACGTCCAGAGTCAAACAGTATAGTTTCATCTAATTGAAGAACTATACCTCTATCTTCTTCTCTAATTTTTATAACTTCTGTTAGCCCATTCTTTTCTATTATTTTATTTAGTTTTTGTGCCAATTCTTCATAATCTGAACCTGATCCGCTTGCTTGTGCCTTTAAATCTTTAATATTTTTAATTTCTGAAATTTCAGTAGAGCCACTTAATGATTCTTTCATAGCTTCTGATAGTTCATTTAGCTTTTGGCTATCTACAGATGCAATTGAATATAGCAATATAAAAAACGTAAGAAGTAAAGTTATTGTATCTGCATAAGTGTCCATCCAAGCATTTGTGTTTACATCATCTTCTGTACTTCTTTTTTTCTTTCTAGGCTGCATCTTTATCCACTTCCTTACCACCAACTTCTCTATCATAATACTTAAGTCTTTCTTTTGAACTTAAGTAACTTACTAATTTTTCTTCTATTACCCTCGAACTATCTCCGTTTTGTATACTAATAATTCCACAAATCATCATTTCTTTGAACCCTATTTCTTTTTCGCCTTTATCTTGTATATTAAAACCTATCGGAATTAAAACTGCATTTGACAATAATGCTCCATAAAAAGTAGTTATAAGTGCTTTTGACATTCCTGATGCTATAACTTCTGGCGAACCCATATCTGCTAACATTTGTATAAGACCAATTAAAGTTCCTACCATACCAAATGCGGGAGCATAAGAACCCCATAATTTAAATATTTTTGAACCTTTATTATAACTACCTTCGACTTCTGTCATTTCTATTTCTAATATTTCACTTATAGCTTCTGGTTCCATTCCATCTATAACTAATTCTAATCCTTTTCGTAAGAAATCATCTTCTATTTCAGCTACGTCATCTTCTATTGCTAAAACACCATCTTTTCTTACCTTTCTTGATATTTCTTTAAATTGATCTACTAAATCCATTTTGTAAGTATTATTAGAAGTAAAACTTATTTTAACTACTTTAGGAATTTTTTTAATATCTTCAATTGAAAAAGTTATAAGTACTGCTGCAAAAGACCCTCCTATAGTTATTGCTACTGATGGAATATCAATAAATGCAGAAACTCCTGTTCCACCTTGTGATATTCCAAATAAGATTAATCCTATTACTAAAATTAATCCTATAGGTGTTAAGATATCTTGTTTTTTCATTTTGTCCCTCTCTTACTATCTCTTAAGATTTATTATCTCTTGTAATAATTCATCACTAGTTGTTATTACCTTACTTGAAGCTTGGAAGGCTCTAGTTGTAACTATCATCTCTGTGAATTCTTCTGATAAATCAACGTTAGACATCTCTATAGCTCCTTGGTTTATTTTTCCCATCACTTCAGTTTTTATAGGATCTCCTGAGTTAGCTGATGCTTTATAAAGATTTCCACCTAGCGACTCTAATCCTTCTGGATTTTTGAATACAGCTATATTTAATTTTTGTTGAGTACCTACTTTTATAGATCCATCAGGATTTAATTGCGGCATCTTTGTACCATCTTCTAAAAGATATGATATTTTACCTTCTTTAGATATGTTAAAAGATAATACTCTTTTTGAACCTGCAACTCCAACATCAACAGGATTTCCAGCAGCATCTACTGCCTTAGGTATTTTTATAGCTTTATCATCATCTCCTACAACATAATATCCTTCTGCTGTTACTAGATTGCCATCCGCATCTAAGTTAAATGAACCATCTCTTGTATATGCATAGTTATTTTCCGATAATTTAATTTTGAATAACCCATCTCCATCTATTGCTAAATCGGTAGGTCTTCCTGTTGGTTGTATAGCTCCTTGTACCATATTTTTAAATATACCACTTACTTTAGTACCTATTCCTACTTGCCCTGGATTAACTCCACCTATTCCACCACCTGGAGCACTTGCATATATAGTATTTTGATATAGTGCATCTGAAAATCTTGTATTTGTTTTTTTATAAGCTGTAGTTCCAACATTTGCAACGTTATTACCAACAACATCCATCTTTGTTTGATTTGCTTTCATACCACTGATTCCTGCATACATTGATCTTAACATAAGTTTACTCTCCCCTATTATCTGAATTTACATCTGAATTTATATTTTTCTCACTTACTTTTATAAGAGCTCCATACTCTATTGATTTCAGCTCTTTAGTTTCATCTATTCTTACATCCATATACACCATTCCATCTTTTATATGAACACCTTCAACTACACCGGTTAAAGTTTCTTTATTAGAACCTTCTGTATCCTCGACTTCAGTAGAGACTTCATCTATATTTTCAATAGGAGCATAAACTTCTACCTGTTTACCTATTATAGATGATGCCATTCCCATAGCTGAATTTACAAGAAGCCCATTTGTCATTCCCATAAGATATTCCATGCCATCATTAAGATTCATCATTTGTTCTAAAGTATTAAACTGAGCTAATTGTGTTACATACTGAGTTGGGTCTTGCGGATTAAATGGATCTTGGTTACTCATTTGGCCAACTAGCATCTTCAAGAATAACTCCTTATCAGTTTCTTTTCCTGGCATAACTATATTAGTTCCATTTTCAGTTTTATTATAAGTCCTAGTATTTTTAGTACTTATATCATTACTAGTTGTTGTTAAACTATTCATAGTTCCCCCTTTAGATTAATATATCTATATTTTCTTCTACCCTGTTATTTTCTTTTATTTCTTCTATAGTTTCAATTTCTGTATCTTCATACTTAGTTCTTTTCTTTTTGTTTTGCTGATTTTTTTTATTAAATTCTTGATTTAAATTATCTGAAAAGAAATTTTTATTATCACTTTTTATATCAACTGATACTTCCTTGACATTAATATTCAAATCATTTAAGTGCTTAGTTATATCTCCTATTTTTTTATTAACCATATCAAATACATCTTCTTTACTTATAGTTATTAACACTTTAGTTTCTTCATGGTTTTTTATAAGCTTTATAGTCATATCTCCCAATTCTCTTGGGCTTATCTTTATTTTTATTTCTTCAAGACCATTTGACTTTAAATACTTTACAGTTTTTACAACATCTTCACCTATAAATTCTTGTCGAATAGTAGTTACAGGTGCTTCACTTGAAACATTGTCTTGTGATGTTTGTGTGTTCACTGCATTTAAATTATTATTTTGAAACATGAAATTATTTCCATCATTTATATCTAGAATGCTTTCTAACGTATCTAAATCCTTATCTTTTAGATTTGTATTTGATACTGTATTTTGTAATACATTACTTTTATTGGATAAACTACTAATTTCTAATTGTTTGTAACCATCTAACTTATTAATTTGTTGCTTTAATTCATTTTCTATATTTGATTTTTTACTATCTGATACATCTTTTAAGCTTATACGTTCCTCTTCATCAATACTTTGTCTTATAAAGTCATAAACTTCATTACCTATTTTGTTATCATCAAGTTCAGTTTGATTATTTTGTTTTATAAATTCATAAACTGCATTACTTATTTTGTTGTCACCAAATTCAGTTTGATTATTTTGTTTTATAAAGTCATAAATTGCATTATTCTCTAATTTAACTTGATTATTTGTATTTGCATTATCAAACCCATTTTGTTTTAACAAACCATCTATTTCCTTTAATAAATCTAACTGACTTGTTGAATCACTATCTACTTCGTCTGAAAGTGAAGTTTTATCGTTCTTAAAGTTAATAAATTCTCTTAGATCCATAATTTCAATATTATTTAGCATATTTTGAAGTAAGCCATTATCAATAATATTTTCAACATCTTCAATACCATCTTTATCTATTGCTAAATCAATTTCTTCATCTGTACTTCCTAATTCACTGAAAACACTTTCAAATTCACCTTTATTTGACGAAATATCGTTAGTGCTGTTATTTCCTCGGAAATTATTCATACTTTGTGTTGAAATATTTACATTCATATTTGTTCATCCTTTTACAATGACTTTGCTTGATTTCTCATATATGCATATAAAGCAAACTCATCATTAGTTATTTGTTCTACTCTTTCTTCTTGTTTTCTTAGCTTTTCTAAGGCATTCTCTTTAAGTATTTCTAGAGATTTTCTTTTTATTTGTCTTTGTATAAAATCTTCTTTAGCTTCATGTACTTTTGTTTCTTGTTTTTTAAGATTTTCATTAGTTTCTTTTATAGTTTGAGTAAGTGCTGCTAAATAATTAATTGTTATCTTTTGTGTAACTATATCCTTATGATTGCTTAAATCAGAATACTTTTCATAATTTAGCTCTAAACTCTTTAAGCTTTCTTCTGTCACTCTTTTCTTATTTTGAGCTTGCGTGTATCTTAGTTTACTTTCGTCTTCATCTTTTATCTTTATATCTAATAGTTTTTGAAGTTTAAATTTAAATTTGCTCACTTACTCGATCTCCTTTAGTTAAACATATTGCTTAACACGTTCTTGCTATTTTCAAAAGGTATATTTTCGTTTACCCTTTGCTTTAAAAAATCATTTACTTTATCTATGTACGCAATAGACATATCTATATTTTTATTTGAACCGTTTTCATATGCCCCAATGTTAATCAAATCTTCAGCTTCTTTGTAGGTAGCAAGTATATCTCTTGCAAGAGATGCAGAGTTTTTATGTTCATCTTCAGCAATTTCATTCATAAGTCTACTAACACTGTTCAATATATCAATAGCTGGATAATGATTTTTATGTGCTAAACTTCTAGATAAAACTATATGACCATCTAATATTCCCCTTACCGTATCTGCTATTGGTTCATTAAAATCGTCTCCATCAACTAATACAGTATAAAAAGCTGTTATGGAACCTTTATCAGATAAACCGCTTCTTTCCATAAGCTTTGGAAGCATCGCAAAAACTGATGGTGTATACCCCTTTTGAGCAGGAGGTTCACCTATAGCTAGTCCAACTTCTCTTTGAGCCATAGCAAATCTAGTTACTGAGTCCATCATCAAAATAACTTTCTTACCTTGGTCTCTAAAGTACTCAGCAATTGATGTTGCTGTTAAAGCTCCTTTTAATCTTACTAGAGGCGATTTGTCAGAAGTAGCACACACTACTACTGACTTTTTCATTCCTTCTTCTCCTAAATCTCTTTCTATAAAATCCAGAACTTCTCTCCCTCTTTCTCCGATAAGAGCAATTACATTTACATCTGCTTGAGCAGTTCTTGCCATCATACCTAAAGTAGTACTTTTACCAACACCACTACCTGCAAATATGCCTATTCTTTGGCCTTCTCCACAAGTTAAAAACCCATCAATCGCTTTTATTCCCGTAGGCATAACTTTAGTTATTCTTTGCCTTTTCATAGGATCTGGGGGTTGATTGAACAAACTATATCTCTCACCTGATACTACCTGGCTACCATCTATAGGATTACCTAGTCCATCTAATACTTTTCCTAATAGCTCATTACTACACTTAACACTAAGAGGAATACCTTTTGCTATAACCTTGCAACCAGCACCAATCCCAGTTAGTTCTCCAAGTGGCATTAATATTACATCACCATCTTTAAAACCAACCACTTCACAGTCTATAGGGTGGTTTAACTGATTATATACCGTACATAACTCTCCCACAAATCCTTTTATTCCTTCTACCTCAACTGTAAGACCAATTATTTTTTTAACCTTACCTTCAGATATAATAGATGGAATATCTTTAACTCTATTTACTAACTTTTCAAAATCTATATTAATCATAATAACTCCTCTTTTATCTTATCTAATACACAGTCAATTCCAATAATTAACCTACCTTTTAAGGTATCAATTACTGCATTGCCTTGTTTAATAGACTCATCACCTAAAATAAATACATCACCATTTACTTTATAGCTTTCTTTAAGTTCTATAATCTTATTATCTAGACTTTCCTTATATAGAGGATTAACTTTTACAACAACATTTTCTTTAAGTTCATATTCTTCAATTATGTTGATTAATATATTATTCATTGAAGATATATCATTAAATTTCTCTCTTAAAACTTGTTCTGCTATACTTATACTTAAGCCTAATATACACTCTTTATTTTCTTTCATATAACTTAGCACATGTTCCTTAGCTTCAAATAAAGTATCATTAGCATTTTGTATTATTTCACTTGCTTCTAGTTTTGCTTTTTCAATATTATCTTCATAAGCTTCTTTATACCCATCTTCATATCCATTTTTTAACCCTTGGCTATGGCCTTGCTCATAAGCTTTTTTTTCTATACCTAAAGCTTCAATTTTACTAGCTTCTATTATTTTAAAACTTTCTTCCTGCGCTTCTTTAATAATTTCTTCGTATCTCTTTTCTACTTCAATTAACTTTAATTTTATTTCTTCTTCTTTTTTTATAAATTCTTCTTCTTGCGCTTCATTAACTACTGTTACTTCTTGTTGTACTAGTTTACTAACATTGCTTTTTAAGGTTTTTTTGCCTATGACAATTACATCCTTACTTTTAATAATCTTGCTGTTTTTATAAGATAAATTCATCATCTGATCCTCTAGCTAATGTTATTTCACCCATATCTTCAAGCCTTCTAATTATATTAACTATATTCTGTTGAGACTCTTCCACTTGAGATATCTTTATCTTACCTAATAGCTCAATTTCTTCTCTAAGTGTTTGAGATGCTCTTTGTGATTGATTCCTAAATATAACATTTGCAACCTCTTTAGATGAACCTTTAAGCGCAAATGAAATATCCTTAACATTAACTTCTTTAAGAATTCTTTGAATCGTCATATTATCAAGTCTAACAATATCATCAAATATAAACATATTCGCTTTGATTTCTTCTGCTAATTCACCATTATTTTCTTCTATATAGTTGATTATACTTTTTTCTGTTTTTCTATCTACATTACCTAATATATCTACTAAGCTATCAACCCCACCGGAACTTTCCATCTCATGTTGCCCTAACTTAGCTAATTTAGATTCAACTGCTTTATCTATAGCTTTTATAATATTTGGCGATACCGATGAAGTACTACCTATTTTTAAGGAAACCTCATTCTTAACTTTAGTAGGTAATTCACTTAAAATTAATGCAGCCTTATCTGGTTGAATATGAGAAAGAATTATAGCTATTGTTTGAGAACTTTCTCCTTGTATACAGGCTAAAATTTGTTCTGGCTCTGCTTTTCTTGCAGCCATAAACAGCTTTGTATATGCATCATATTTAATACCTTCTAAAAGCTTATTCGCCCTTTGACTTCCAAGTGCACCACTAAGTAAAGATGTTGCATAATCTATACCACCCTCTAGTACAAATTCTTTGCCCTTATTTAATTCTATAAACTCTTGAAGAATTTCTCTTCTCTCTCTAGCGTTTACAGTGTGTATGTTAGCTATTTCCAAACCTATTTTTTGTATTTTTTTATCAGATAAATTCATTATTATACTAGCTGACACATCAGTTCCTAATGTCATTAAAAGCACTGCTGCTTTTCTTGAACCACTAACTTTTCTAACCTTAGCTATATCACCTAGGTCAAATGCATTTCCTGATTTAGTAATTTCATTTTCCAAAATCAACAACCACCTTTTATTCGTTTAACCAGCTCTTAATTAATTCTGTAACTTGATCTGGATTTTCAGAAGCATAATTTCTAACCTCTTCTTCTAAAGTAATACTTTCCTCGTCTTCTTCACCATTAGCTAATCTATTTTTCTCTATCTCTTCTAACTTCTGATTTATTAAATCTATTTCAGCATCTTCATCAAAGTCATCTTCTTTGTTTTGATTTCTTTTCTTAATGATAAACATCGTTATTAATGCAATTGCTATTAGTAATAAAATTGCTCCTACTATATAACCTGTTGTTTTTAACACCTTAATTGCTCCCTCATCCTCTTTATTAGCATTGGTTTGATCATCACCATTCATGTTAAAATCCATAGCTACTACAGCAACATCATCGCCTCTAGCTTTTTGCATACCTATAGTATTTGCCACCATATTTTTAACATTTTTAGTATCTAAAGCATCTAAATTTCCATCAATAGCAACAGACGCTGTAATCTTATTAAGTTCGCCTTGAGCATTTATAGTTTTAGTTTCTATCTTTCCAACTTTATATTCTGTCTTCTGTTCTTTACTTTCACTAATTCCTTGTGCAGCATTCCCTACATTATTCATATTATTATCTACAGCACCGCCAGTGTTGCCTGCTTCTGTAGATTTATTTTCACTCTTTGACTCACTTATGACTACTTTGTTTGGATCTATTACTAGCTCGGTTTTTTCGCTAGTGTCAAAATTTAAGTCTGCATTTACAGTAGCCTTTACCTTACCTTCACCAAATATAGGCTCTAATAATCCTACAATAGACCTTTCTAAGTCTTCGCTTAATTCTTTTTCTGCTTTTCTAGCTATATCAACTCCATTTGAATTCGCTGAATTAACATTTCCTTTTTCATCAAATATACCTTCTGATAATAAATTCATATTTTGATCTATTACTTCAACATTTTGTTTTGGTATATTAGAAGTACTTGCAGATACTAATGACATTATAGACCTTACTTGACTAGGTTCTAAATTCGTACCTGGCTTCAAATTAATAGATACAGCAGCTTTTCCTGGAACACTTTCCTTAGCAAAAACTGATTTCTCACCTTGTGTTATCTGTACTCTTGCACTTTCTACTTGAGGGAAAGTTTTTATTGTCTTTTCTATCTCTCCTTGAATCATTCTTTGTTTTTTTATCTCAAATTCTTCATCAGTCATACCGAAAGAAGAACCCTCATCCATAAGTTCAAACCCCTTTGAACCATTAGATATACTACTTGATAATTCGAGTCTCAGCTTATCTACTTCTTCCTTAGGTACATATATACGATCTCCTTCTACCTTAGTCTCAACTTTTCTACTTTCTAATTCGCTAGTTATAACTTTAGCATCAGTAGAATTTAAACCTGAAAAAAGTACATCGTATTTATTATCTTTTGCATATTTAATTCCAAAAATAGTTGCCAAAATAATAGTTATAATTCCAATTATAATAGCTATCTTTTTTCCTTTTTTTAAGCCATTAAACTGTTCCTTTTTAGTGCCCATGAAATTTTTTATATTTTGTATAATTTCTTTTACATTCATTTATTTACTCCTTGTTAATAGCCTACAATTGCACTTTACTTATCTCTTGATAAGCATCAAATAACTTATTTCTAACCTCTAACATCAACTGCATTGACATTTGTGATTCCTGTACTGACAACATAACCTCGTGCATGCTTACGTTTTCACCTTTAATAAGGCCTTCTATCTTGTTGTTAGCATTCACTTGACTTTCATTTACTTTCTCTATAGCATCACCTATAACATCTGAGAAGCTTGCCTTTGACTCTTTTTTATTTACTAGCTGTTCATTATTTACCACAGTATTTTCTATACCTTGTGTAAATATATTTGACTTCGCTGCTATAGCACTTATACCTTGCATATACTCACCTCTTTATATTATCTTCCTATTTCTAGTGCTTTTGATAGCATACTTTTTTGTGCATTTAAAGTATCAACGTTAGATTCATAAGCTCTAGACGCCGTTATTAAATCTGACATTTCAACTAACATATCCACATTAGGATATTCCACATATCCCTTTTCATCTGCATCTGGATGTTCTGGCTCATATAGTTTTCTAAGAGGAGACTTATCTTCTTCTATTGATACAGTTTTTACACCTAGCATACCTAATTTCTCATCATAATTTTCAGAAAAAGTAGCAACTTTACGTTTATATGCCCCACCATCTTCAGTTCTTGTAGTTTTAGAATTTGCCACATTTGATGATATAATATCCATTCTCAATCTCTCTGCAGAAAGACCACTTGCACTAATTCTCATTCCACTAAAAACGCTCATTTACTTACCTCCCCGATATTACACTTTTTATCATCGCTAACTTAGTATTAGTAAGGTTCACTAAAGCATTATACTCAAGTGTTGTCGATGCTTGATTTACCTTTTCATTTTCTAAATCAATATTGTTTCCATCTTCTCTCATAACTGAAGTTGTATCAGTTTTTACTTCTATTTTAGGTTTATTTCCCATACTATCATTTAACGTTTCTTCAAAAGTTACATATTTTCTCTTATATTCTGGTGTATTTATATTTGCAATATTATTTGCAATAGTTTTACTTCTTAAGTCTGTAGCATCTAAGCTCATTTTCATTAAATTGTATATATCCATAACCCCTCCTAATTTGTTATTTTCAATAAAAAAACTATCCTCGAAAAGAATAGTTTAAATTACTTTTATAATATTATTCCTCATTGCTAATTGCTTGAATGCAAACCAAAATAAAATTATAAAATAAATTTTAACTACACAATTATCCAACGTTTTTATTTCATTTTAGTAAGCTATAATCTACATTATACACTTTTTTTCAATGACATTCTACATTTTAATATAAATATGACAACTATTTTCTAACTTTTTTGACTTTTTTAGATATAATAATTCATATTTTCCCTTTATGTGAAGTTATTCTTATTTTATTTTGAGTTCGACTTACAATTTATAATAATAATTATAATACATTGTTTTTTTCACACAAAAAAATACCCTTGAAAGAGTATTTTGTTATATCAGCAGTGATAACAAAAAGTTTATTAACTCTTCGGCAGCTGGCTGGCATAGTTTTTTAACTTTAGCCCCTATAGTTTTGCGTCGCTAGATTTCCCTAGGTTTGCCTATTAAATTTTATTTATATGTAAATTATACCA
Source organism: Romboutsia sp. (assembly GCF_056995035.1). Taxonomy (NCBI): domain Bacteria; kingdom Bacillati; phylum Bacillota; class Clostridia; order Peptostreptococcales; family Peptostreptococcaceae; genus Romboutsia; species Romboutsia sp. The sequence continues at coordinate 11,850 of NZ_JBXKIW010000065.1, forward strand.
TAATCTTACATAATATGAAACTTTTTTATTATATTTAAATATTTAAAGTCAGGATATTAGCGTCCTAACGATATCTAACATATATGCTAAATTTAAAGCTAAAAGAAAATCATAAATTAGCTTTTCTCAGTTATCAGAGCAATTAAATATAAATAAGGTTAAAAATAATACTTTTCATCCGTATAATAACTTTAGTATTCATAAAATTTGGAGGATAATATATTGCAAAAATTAAGTTTAGTAATGATTACTAAAAATGAAGAGTTTAAATTAAAAAGATGCTTAGAATGTGTTAAAAATATAGTTAACGAAATAATAATTGTAGATACAGGGTCTACAGATAAAACTAAAGATATAGCATTAGAATTTAATGCTAAAGTATATGATTATAAGTGGGATGATAATTTTGCTAATGCTAGAAATTATGCTATTAGCAAATCTAGTGGTGATTGGAACTTAATATTAGATGCAGACGAATTTATTATTAATATAGATTTAAATAGTATTTATAAATTTATGAATTCTAAAGATAAGACTATAGGTCAAATAAAAATAGTTAATTTATTTGAACAAGATGGTGAAATAAGAAAATCTAATTCTTTTATATCTAGATTAGCTCCTAAGGGTGTTTATTTTAATGGAAGTATTCACGAACAATTGGATTCTAGTTATCCTCGTAAAAGAGTAGATATCGAGTTAGAGCATGATGGGTATTTACATACTAATAAATTTGAGAGAAATATTTCTTTGATACTTAATGAATTGAAAGAAAATAGAAATAATTCATATTTATTGTATCAAGCAGCTAAGACTTATTATAGTAACAAGATGTATAAAGAGGCCTTACCTTATTTCGACGCTTTTTATACTAATTTTAATGTTGATACTGATGCTTTCGTTAAAGATGGTTTGATTCTTTATTTATACAATATTATTAAGGCTAATGAGTTAGAAAAAGGATTAAAAATTATCGATGATAACTTTGATATAATGAATAAATATTGTGATTTTTACTTTGTTTGTGGTGTATTTTTTACGGAATTAGTTGCTTCTAATCCTGAGCAGTATATGTGTTATTTTGCTAATATAGAGTTATGCTATTTAAATGCATTGCAATTAGGTGAAAGTAATGATTCTGATAGTGTCGAGGGAACTGGTAGTTATTTAGCAGCTTTTAATTTAGGTGTATTTTATGAGCTTATTGGTAACAGTGATAAAGCTTTAAAATATTATAATTTATCATATGATTCTAATTATATACCTGCATTAAATAGATTAAATTCATTTAAATAAGTTTAAGCCTTGTATATAACTGATTATATACAAGGCTTCTAATTATTTTTTTAACATTTTAATAATTCATTTAATTTATCAGTAATTTTTATTGCTCCAGCTTCACTCATATGGTCAAAATCTATAAAGTCATCTTCTATAAATATATCTTGTTTTGAAAAATTAATTATTTTTATTTTTATTCTTTCTTTTATTCCATCTACTATTTTGTAGAATTCTTTTTCATAGCTCTTATCTAAAAACTGATTATAATATTTAGTGTTTGGAAATACTACGATTATAGGTTCTATATTATTTTCTTCTAAAAAACTTATAAATTCATTAAATATATAGTTATACTCATCTGTAGTTTCTTTATATTTAGATAACTTATTATGTTGATTAGCTCTATATTCACCTAATCTAAATTTTTCCTCTTCACTAATATTACTCAATTTTACTCCACCTAAAATGCTATTACTCTCTCTAGTAAAATTTTTATTAAAGTATCCATTATTATCCCTATATATTAAATCTTTAAAATAGTAATCTAAAAATTGCAAATTAAATATATAGCTTACAACATAATCATTTAATATTTTTTCAATATTTAATATTTCTATAATATCCACTTTATCAGAATTATGTTTGTCTTTTAATATAGGATAGTATACATTTTTAACCATATTTGAAGAATACTCACTCTTAGATTTAGATAAATCATGATTTACTAAATAATATCCAGCCCCTATAATACATCTTTTTATATTTTTATTATTACTTATAGCTACTTGAGTTAACTTATATGAATAATATAAATCTTGGCTAGATAAAGCTAAACTCACTGAATTAGAATTTAGTAATTTAATATCTATTCCTGTTAGTGGATATGAATTTCCTACAACTAGAGTTTCTATATCTTCAAACTTATATTTTTCTAAAGATTTCAATAAGTAATTATAGTCATAGTTATTATAATATATTTTTTCACTTATATTGAACATATGATTCATTAACTTATCATAATATATAATATCATCAAAATACATTTCAAAATCTAAATCCTCATTTACAGTTTCTTCACTTAATATTAATGCATTTATTTCTGTAGCTTGTGCTACATTATGTAAAATTTTAAATTCATTTATATCTTCTATGATGATAATATTCTTATTTAAAGATTTATTTAATATACTATATTTATCTTTTCCGTAAAAATATATGTTAATTTTAAAACCATTTAAAATTTCCTTTTTAAGATTATATAATAATAATTTTAGTTCATCTCTAATCTCATACTCACTTATACTTTCACATTTATTTGGACTATTAAATTTCTCAATTATATTTACAACTGAATCTGCTAATTCGTTAAATTCATCGACGTTTGAATAGTACTTATTATTGTTTTGTATAAAATCAGCTAAATCATTTATTATATCTATGAGCATATCTAAATTTATATATTCTTTTTCAAGAAGTAAAATAATACATTCTAATATTTCAAAGTTCCTTAAATATATATCTATGTTATACTTATTTTTATTACATCTATATTTCATGATTTTTCCACCTTGTTTTTCATAATTATTAAAATTATTGTTTTTGTGCAATAATTCTAATAACTATTGGGTTTTGATCTTTATATATAGCATAATTATTACTCTCATTTGAAAGAACAATATTAAACCCAACTGATTTTAATTTTCCTACCAACTCATCCATTACTATAAACCTTCTACGATGTTCATTATAAATGTATATATTTCTACCGATATTAGTTCCTAAGCCGTATATTTCATCTTTTATACTACGTACTTCAATAAAAAATAAACCTTTAGATTTCAAAGAATCATAAACTCTTTTTATAAGTACATCTTCTTCTTCTTCTAAAATTGAATGTATCGTAAACCTGCTGTAAGCATAATCAAATGTTTCATTTTTTAATATATTAGTTCTAATAAAATCATCCGATACAAACTCTATTTTTCCACTATAATTATTATTTAACGTATTTATAGAAGTATCAGATTGGTCTATTGCTACAACATCTACTCCAATTTCACTAAAAAATATAGAATCTCTTCCATTTCCACACCCTAATTCAACCATTTTTTTATCTTTTTCTAAGTACTCCATAATATCCATAGCAAACTTGGATGGTTGCTTTGGTGCTACCTGCTTACTGTAATACTCATTCCAATATTTATAATCCATCTGTCTATATCCTCCCAATGATATTTTATATATTCAAAATAATGTTATATACTACTTTAATTAAAATATTAATTGTATATACATTACTTATCAGAATATACATTTTTATCAGTTTTATAAATTAATTTGATTTTTTATTCAAGACTTTGTCTATATAGTTCCATACTCTTAACGATGATTTGTCATCTTTATTCTTATAGAATACATCCCTCAACTCTTCTCTTTTTTGTTTAAAACAGTCTTTATTATTTATATAGTTATTAATCTCTAGTTGTAATTTTTCTTGAGTTTTAACTTTAGGTCCAGCTGTCCAAAAATCATAAGGCTCTAAGCTTATACCTCTTTCTTCTCTATATTTATCTATATCTGTATTTACAAATATACAAGGTTTGTTCATAAATAAAAAATCTCCATATATACTTGAGTAATCCGTTATCAAAATATCTGCACAATTTAAAACTTCATATAAATCTAAGTTTTTTTCCTCTAAATCTTTATTAGATACAAATAATAAATTTTCTAAATTTAAACTTTCCATGCTCTTTGTTATTAGTCTTTCTTCAGCATGATGAACTTTTGATATACAAATAGCGTTATTATCTTTTAAGAATTTATTAAATTTAATATAATCAAATCCATTTATTTTTATACTATCATCAAATTTTTCTCCATTTACAATTCCTGTATTTTCATGAATATGGAATGTAGGCATATTAAATATAATTTTTTTATTTTCTAAATTTTTATTTAATAACTTTTCTAAATTTTTTCTACCATCTGATAACATAAGAGTATCTGTTCTTGGATTTCCTGTAATTTCATACTTATCTTCTGGTATTGCAGAAAATGCACTTTGGATTAACATATTCATATTAGAAGAAATAAAAACTTTATCTATATTTTCATATTCCTCTGGTGTAAAAGCAAAGTCTTTATATTTTTTATCCATTATTCCACAATTTTTTAATATTACACTTCCATGGCCTACATCAATGTTATAAGTAAACTTAGGATAATTTACGAATGTATTGAATCCTGAAACTGTTACAGATGATATAATAGGCACTTTAATCATATTTTCTATATCATACACATCTTTACCATTGATAATATTTAATTTATATATATCTTTATATTGTTTTGGCATATACCTTATTAATGCATATACATTTGAGTCAGCTGCATTAAATCTATTTAAAGTTATTGTTCTTTTATAATCTTTATTTTTCAAAGTTTTCATAGTTTCGTAATTTATGTCAATTAATTTAAGCTCTCGGTTACAAGGCACCAATATTGAACATTTAGCTATTCCTTCTAATGCTATTTTTCTTGTTATATTTACATAATTTACATCATAAGGAACTATCACGTGAAAACCTAAATATTCATCATTAGATATAAAATCCTTTATCGTTAAAATTTCTTTACTTGTAACTATATAATCTTTATTTACATATGCCCAATTTGTAACTATATCACTTTTAGATAATTGATTTATGTATTCTTTATCAATACCATCAAAATTACTAGCTATATAATTTGTTAAGTCAATATTATTCGGCTCTATATTAAGATTAGTCCTAACTTTATTCAATATATCAATGTATTTTTGTGATAAAACTTCATATTTGTATAAATCTTTTATATCATTTATAAAATTATCATCATCAGTATACCTTAATACAATACCTGCATATAAAATAGACTTAAATTTTTCTCCTATAATCATATATGTATATATTAAATTAAAATATGAATCTATATAATTATATTTAATGTTTATTGATTTCTTGTAACAACTTATTGCAGCATCGTATTCTTGTATTTTAAAACATAACATTCCTCTTAAATTCCAATATTGTTCATTATTTATATATTTTTTTTCATTTTGTATTATAATTTCATATGCATTTTCTACATCATCATTTTTTATTAAATTCTTTATTTTATTAATAATCTCCATATAATCAATCTTCCTTTATCCCTTTTAGGTGTATTATTTTATTGCATTAATCTTTTCTTTAACCTCAGTAACTACACTTTCATCTTCACAAATTGATAATATATTATTATAAAATTTTATTGCTTCTTTAGTTTCGCCTATAACTTCTTTTAAATATGCTATATTAAAAATAGTATTTGAATTATCTGAATCTAAAAGCAATGCTTTTTTTAAAAACATCTCTGCCTCTATAAAATCATTATTTAATAAAGCTATAATAGACTTCATATTTAGTATTTCAACTTCTTGACTAAACATAGTTTCATATTCATTTATTATTAAAATAGCTTCATCAAACTTACCATTATTTATACTGTTTTCAATTATAGATTTATATTGCATTTTAAGTTGTTTTAATTCTCCGCTTTCATTTAGTTCTTTTTCAAATTTATTTATTAATATTTGTATTCCTTTTTTGTATTGAGGATTATCTATAAGTAATGCTTTTATTTGTTTTATATATTTTATTTTGTCAATTTCCTTAATTTTTTGTATTGTTATAATATTTATAATAAATCTTTCTTCTTCATTTGTTACAAAAATTAGTAATTCTTCATCTGTTAAATTTTCATTATATATTTGTCTTAAATAATCATACTTATACATTACATACATTAAAAATAACTTTTCATATTTTTCATCCATCAAGTTTCCACCAAATAATAAGGATTTAGATAAAGAGCTGTATATACTAAGCTTATTTATATCTAATGTATTTGGTGCATTTAATAAGTACTCATATAAATCTAATATACAATCTCTTCTATTAGTAATTATATAATTCATATAATTTTGTATATATAAATGGCTAACTTCATTTAATACTTTTATTAAGTCAATATCTTGCTTAAATGCATAATAAACTATATCTCCATAATACATTTCTTTTTCTTTTAAAAGAATTTCACTATATTCTTTAACTGTTAGTTTTTTTCCTAATCTAATTTGATTCAATAAGCCATAATTATCATCTATATTACTTAACAGCTTATACACCTTTTCTCTGTCTGATTCTTTTATCATTAATATCATTTTTTCTAAATTTAGTTTAAAGTCTTTTTTTTCTACTATAGAGCCTGAAGTCATACTATATAAGTCTATTATTTCTTCAAGTCTATTTAATCTATATAAACTCATAAAAATTATTGAGTGAACTTTCTTTATTTGTTCAAATTCTATTTTTTTAGCTTTCTTAATAATTTCATCATACATTTCTAATGAATAATAAATATTAATTAACTCTATTTCAGCACTATCCCTAAGTCTTACAGTATCTGCATCACAACATACATCATTAGCCTGTGTTGATAATTCATAATTTTCTAACAAGAATATATATCTATTGTAATTAACCAAACTATCTTTGTACTTTCCAAGCGACTTTTGACTTAAAGCTAAATAATAATATATATCAATATTTTTATCATCCTTTTTTATATATCTTAAACACATTTTTTCACTTTTATCAAATTTGTATAGTCTAATATATAGGCTAGCTAAATTCATATATACACCTACATACATTATGCCTAAATCTTTATATATTTTATAAGCTTTTTCCATATAATGAAGCGCTTCTTCTACTTTACCCTCAGCCATATGATTTTTTCCCATTTGAAAATTCAAGTATGGATCATTTGGATTTATTTTTAATTCTGAAAGCAATATAATTTCATTTCGTTTAATCTTTTTTTGCTTAAGTTCTTCATTTATATATATATATCCGTAATGATTAAAGGATGCTATATCGTTATATATAGGTTTTTGATATATAGGTTGTTCATGTATAGCACCTTTATAACTAAACTTTTTATTATATTTAAACAATCTTGGTATAGACCCTTTACTATAGTCATCAATATCTTCCGATAGTATATTTTTTAATTCTATAGATGCACAATTATATTTTTTGCACTTATCAGAATTAAAAAATTCAATCATTTTTTTATAATCTGTCAATTCTTCATCTGCATCTAATATAAAAATCCAATCTCCTTGTGCATAGCTTATTGATTCATTTCTCATATCCGCAAAATTATTATTCCATTGTTTAAAATAAACTTTATCTGTAAATTTTTTAGCTATATCTATACTTTTATCAGTAGAACCCGTATCTAGTATTATTAGTTCACTATTTATCATTTTCATTAATGGCTGTAATGCTGTTAATGTTTTATTTAAATATTTCTCCTCATTCTTCATCATCATTACGATACTTAATAACATAATTTTCACATCCTCTTTTTAATAAATTGTAAAAATAAAGAGTAAAGCACTTGCTTTACTCTTTAGCTTTAAAATTTAATAATTATCTTAATAATTGCATTACACCTTCTGGTTGTTGTTTAGCTTGACCTACCATAGCTTGTGATGCTTGTGTTAATAAGTTTAATTTAGATAATTTA
>NZ_JBXKIW010000066.1:0-8600 GCF_056995035.1 Romboutsia sp.
TACTTAAAAATGCAATTAATATGATTTATGAAAAAATAATCTTTCATTTCTTTTTAAACTTCAACGTAAATAAGCCGTCAGGCTAATAATATCTCTTGATATATCTTAGGTTGACGGCTATGACGTTATCGTGAAAATGTAGTTACTTAATTAGAGTGTATATTATGTTACTTGCTCATTTCTTTTGATTTTTCTATACAATCTTCCATAGCTTTTATAACTGCATTTCTTAAGCCTTTTTCTTCTAATGTTTTTACAGCTTCTATAGTAGTTCCACCTGGTGAACATACCATATCTTTAAGTTCTCCAGGGTGTTTACCACTTTCAAGTACCATTTTAGCAGAACCCATTACAGCTTGTGATGCAAATTTATAAGCTTGAGGTCTTGGCATTCCAGCAGCAACTGCAGCATCTGCCATAGCTTCTATAAACATAAATACATATGCAGGCGCAGAACCACTAACTCCGATTACTGCATCTATTAAATATTCTCCTACAACTTCACTTTTACCAAATGAATCAAATATATTTTTAACAATATTTAATTCTTCATCAGTTATATTTTGATTTTTACAAAGTGCACTCATTCCTTCATTTACAAGCGCAGGCGTATTTGGCATAGTTCTTATTATCTTTTTATCATCTCCTATGACTTTTTCTACTGAAGCTATAGTTTTTCCAGCTGCTATTGTTACTATTATCTTTTCATTATCTATAAGGTCTTTTACAGATTCTAATACTCCATCATATACATTAGGTTTTACTGCTACTATTACTATATCTGAGTTTTTTACTACTTCCCTCGAATTCGTTGTTGTATTTACTTTAAATTCACTTTTTACAGCATCTAATGCGCTTTGACTTAAATTTGATGCATTTATCATATCTGGTGATACTAGTTTTGATTTTACTATTCCGCATATCATAGCTTTTGCCATATTTCCACATCCGATAAATCCTATTGTTTTATTCATATTATTTCTCCTTATAATATCTCGTGTACGCGATTACACAAGACTGTATTTTAATTTTCTTTTAAAAGTAATTTCATAATGACCTGCAATTAAAAGCCTGTCTCCTTGTCTTTGTATCTAATTTTAAAATACTATAGTAGTGTAAATTTGTCTATATATTATTGCTAAATATTAACATTAAAAAATCCTTATCAGACTTGAGATGGCTTAAAATATGTTTTTTTATTCTTTTATTTTAATGTAATATATTTTTACACCCGTTAATACTTATACTAAAGGGGGGGGATTTTATGGATGTACAAACATATATTAACAAAGGTATTCTTTTTAGTCTTATATTAGGAACTATTCTTCATTTTACATATCAAATATCTGGTAAAAATAAAATTGTTGGGTATTTTTCCGCTACAAATGAAAGTGTGTGGGAACATATAAAGTTATCTGTTTTTCCAATTATAATATACACACTTTATACATATTTTTTTGAATTTGATAGAAATATAAATAATATGTTTTTTGCTTTAGGTATTGGTGTGCTTTTATCTGTTATTATAGTTCCTACTTTATTTTATATTTATATAAAGTTTACAAAGACTCCTGTACTTCCTTTTGATTTAACTATATTTCTTATAGCTGTAGTAGTTCCTTTTAAGGTTATGCAAAAGATTATTTTACTTCCTGAGTTACCAGTTATTTTTAATGTTATTGGTCTTATTATTTTATTATTAGTTGTAGGGGCATTTTTTCTTTTTACATATAACCCACCTGATAATAAAATATTTAAAGAAGGTGTTTATTAATACTAGATAAAAAGCCTACTATAACCAATTAGTTGTAGTAAGCTTTTTATCTATTTATCCATACTATTATAACTTCATTTATAAATAAAGCTTAGTTTCTATTCTTCTATCGTACTCAGACCATCTACCACTTTCATTATTTTCCTTAATTTGAGTTATTTTATTCATAGTTGCATCAACAGTATCGGCATAATTTAATATAAAAGACTCTTCCATATTAGCAGCTCTTGGTGAACCATATTCAACTTTTCCATGATGTTGTATTATACACCCTTTAATCCTTCTTATAAAATCTTCACTGAAAGTATTATCAATATTATTTAAAGCTCTATCTATTAATTGAATTCCTATAGCAATATGTCCTTCTAACTCACCTTGTAAAGTATATTTAAATGGTCCATTATAGTCAAGCTCATACATTTTTCCTATATCATGTAGTTTTGCACTTAATACTGCTGTTTCTCTTCTTTTGCAATCGTATCTATCACAAAGTACCTTTGTTAAATACATTACATTAAGAGTATGTTCGCAAAGTCCACCTATGTAGTTGTGATGCATAGAAACTCCACCTATAGCTTGTTTAAACTTTTTCAAGAATTCTTGGTCTTTAAAGAAGTAATCATTTAAACTTATACCTTCTTGAGATGTAATGCATTCTTTTGATATTTCATCTATGTCATTCATTATATCTTCAATAGGTCTTTTAACTGTTGGTAGATAATCTTCTAAATTAGAATTTGTTGTTATTTTGAAGCTTGAAACATCTAATACTGTTTCTTTTTTGCAGTTTATTTCTATTACTTGTCCTATTGCTAACTTACTTTTAGCAGGTAATTTAGCTTTTATCTGTCCACTTTTATCACTAAGCATATATACAGATTTATCACCGTCTTTATAAAGACGTTTCATTATCATAAGTGATGTTTTTAAATTGTCGTTTTCTTTTATATCTTTTAAAAATATTTTTTTATGACTCATCTATTTACACCCATTTCCTTATTATTTCTATACTTATTACTTGTATTATTTGAGTTTTTATAAATTATATTCTTAGAAGCTACATTAGTATTTATTTTAGGTATAAGTATAGCCCTGAAATAGATATCGACTACTTCAAGGCTATGTTTTTTTGACTTTTGTAAAAATTGATATTAATAACAAAAAGTCCCCTTTTCATTAAAGGGGACTTTTATGTGTTATACATTAATTAAAATTCAATTATTAGCTAGCTTTTTTTGAATCTTTATTTGAATTTTTTACATATTTATTTTCATATACAGTATATAATATTAAAGCAATTAATCCAAATACTACTGGCCCTGCTATCATCATTATAGTATCAAATGGCTTACCTGATTTCATTGGCTCTATTATAGTGAATATATTAGCAAATCCAACCATAACACCTATTATAACAGAAGCAAATAAAGATACTTTGTATGATTTATAAATTACAAATGGCTTTTCTATCTTACCTTCTAATTGCTTTTTCTTAAATGCTGGGAAAGCAGAAGATAAGAATATATATGGTATTGTCATTGCAACATTTGTCATAAGAACTAATGTTGTGAAGAACTCATTAGCTTTCTTACCTCCAAATGATATTAATAATATCATAACTACAACCATTCCAGCTTGAACTTTCATAGCCTTTATTGGCATACCATTTTCTATTTCTCCTAATTTTCCAGGCCATAATTCTTTTGGAGCACCTTGGATTAAAGTTTTAAGCGGAGAATATGTTAATGTAAAGAATGCTCCAGTAAATGCTAAGAACATTGAGAATCCAACAAATCTAGCAGCCCATGCACCCATAGTTAAAGAAACTGCTTCAGTCATTCCAGTTGATTGACCTAATTGATATCCTAAGTTGTTCATAAGAACATATGCAACGTTACCCATATGTATATTATCAGAAGATAATACATCACTCCAATTAGTAAACATACCACAAGCGAATATACCAACTGTATATCCTACAGATATAACTACTGCTGATATTGCAAGACCTTTAGGGAACGTTTTTTCAGCATTTTCAGTTTGATCAACTAATCCACCTAAAACTTCAAGTCCACCAAATGCAAATATTGCAAATGTTACAAATCCTAATACAGATGATGATGTTGCATAAGCTGGATTCGGAGAATGAGTAAATGCTTTTGCTACATCACTTATTGGCTCTGCAAATTGACCACCATTTAAAATAACTACTGCAATTCCTCCTACAAGTAACACTATGTTTAATAATGCAACAAATGTACCACCTACAGAAGTAATTTTTGTTATTTTCTCAACACCTTTACTACCTATAATTGTAACAAATACTATCCATATCATTCCTAGTATACCTAAAACTTGTGTAGAACTTAATCCAAACATGCCCCAAGTAGATGTTAAATCTGCTCCAAATATTGCATTTGAAAGCGGTATCCATATAGATGAAGATACGTTTACCATCCATACAACATAAGAAGCATACCACATGAATGTTCCTATGAATGCGTATTTAGGTCCTATAGACTTTTCCATCCAAGAATACATTCCTCCACTTTCTTTTTTGAAAGCTGCCCCGTATTCGGCCATCATAAATGCATAAGGTATAAAGAATACCACTGCACTTAGCATATACCATGGTATTGCAGCATATCCCATTAGATAAAATGATCTTGGCATATTGGCAAAACCAAACACTGATGTAAATATCATCAGAATTAAAGCAGTTAAATTAAGTTTTTTAGTACTGTTTGTGTTTCCACTCATTTTTGCACACCTCATATAAGTTATTTTCTTTTAATTAACTTATTGTAACTAATTATGATACTTTAAAATATTAAGTTGTATAAGGCAACATATCTATTATTTAAACTATTACAATAGATTAACCAAAAGATAAATATAAGTATAACACCTCCCTCTTTTTTCGACAATGTTTTTTAAATAAGATTATATTTTCTATATTTTCTATATTTTCTTTTTAATTACATGTTTAATTGACTTTATTTAACAAAAAAATACAAGATATGGCATTTGATGAACAGCACCCCATTTTGTAGACTCAGTAAACAAGATACTGTTTGAACTTAACCCGATTTGGTAGACACTATAAAAAGTCTACTTAGCCGGGTTGATTTTTCAAATTCTATAGGAGATATCTTGGCAACGAATTTAAAAAGCAATATTAGATTTTAAGTTTTTAATGTCTATTTTCTTATAAATAATAAAGAGGGTGTCTCAAAATGATTTTTATAATTATTAGAGGCACTTTTTTCTATTAAAACATATACATTTGCATAGTTTTTGCAAAGAAAAGGAGCTCATCTCTATTTTGAGATAGCCCCTTCCCTCTATTTAGTATGAAAAATTATAGTTTTATAAATAATTTTTAATTCTAATGCTGTCTTTCAAAACTTCCACAATCTGTACATTCTTTAGTTGTAGCATCCTCTTCATGCTTAACTACTTTAATCTCATCAAGACTACACTTTTCAACTGTTTTAGCATGATATTTACATTCATGTACATTACATCCAATACTAGAATTTATATTTTGATGCATATCAAAACCTCCTTTAAATTAGTCTAAAGATATTATTAGCCTTTTTAGATTAATTTATTCTAATAAACAAATTTATAGGATAGCATTAAATTAATAAAATAAAAAAACGTAGGCTTTGCCTACGTTCTATTTTTCAAGTTATATTATATATATTTACATTCCATCTTGGCACTGAGGTAATTTTGCACATTCAGATACCCCTTTATTCATTTCTTTAGCACATTGAGCTACACTTTTACCGCCTTCTGTCTTAGCCATTTCAGATACAGCATTTGCTGCAAATGCAGAATTAGAAGAAGCTAAAAGCATCACTCCAACCGCAGCTATAGATAATAATTTTTTCATAATTTCTACCTCCTACATTTATTTTAATTAAATTATAATCGTAAGTTGTGAAGAAATTATGAAGATAAATACTTAAAGAATATTAATAATAATTGTCATACTATATTACTTATGTTATCTATAAAAAAGAGATATTTTTTCCTTTTATTTATAACTCTTGTTTATATAGCATTTTTATCCTATACATATAATATTTTTCTTCACGAATCATATGATTTGAAATTAAACTAAGTAATTCTTTATCTGATAGATTTTTAACTTCTTCATGTAAATTTTCAAATAAATCCATAAAATATCTAGATCGTTTAATATATTTACATTCAATAGGTGCTAAATTTACATCTGCAGGATCAGGTTTTATAATACCAATTTCCCTTCAAACCATACTTAGAAAATCAGCTTTTGCCAGCGGATTAGTACTATTGCCAGGTGAATTAATAATGGGGATTATGATGTTTATAGCCGGCCGTCTATTTGATAAATATGGTATAAAAAAATTAGCTATACCTGGTATTATTCTATTGATTGTTTCTTCTATTCCTTTTTCAAACTTGCATAGGGATATATCTACTATGTCTATTACTGTGTTGTATGCAATTCGATATATTGGAATAGCACTTGTTATAATGCCATTGCAAACAGCTGGAATGAATGATTTACCTAATAAACTGTTGCCATATGCATCTGCCGTTATTAATATGTCTAAACAAGTAACAGAGTCTCTTGGGTGTGCAATATTGACAACTTGTCTAATGTTACTACTTCTAATGCTCCGGATAAAGCTCTTGCTAAAGCAAATATGGAACTTTATAAATTAGGAATGTTGGATGCTATGTTGAAAGGTATTAATACTACATTTATGATTATTACCGTTTTAGCTATAATTTCTTTAATTATATCATTCTTCTTAAAGGATAAAAAGAAAAACAACAACATTATTGAAAATAATAATGAAGAACAGATTGCATAACTGCAAATAATAAAAGAGAGGATACCCTCTCTTTTTTATTTTCTTCTTCTAATACCTTAATCCTTTGTATCATTAAATAAGATATTTAATTTATTTATTCATATTATTTTCTTGCGCTTTTTTTACATTCTCTAGTTCTTCAATAAAGTCTTTCGCTTGATCATAATCTATATATAACAAGCAAGATATATCATCTATCTCTTCACTTATTCTAGTAGTTATTCTTACATGGTCTTCTAATTCTTTTGTATCAAATTTATATATCAAGTCTAAATGCTTTTTTTCTCCATTTATAATTACATCTATACTATTTTCTTCTATTTCTATATCTACATCCCTTTGTGTATCGCTCATAGATATGTTTTTGAATTTAGTATATTTAAAAGAATGTCCTTTGTAATCAAATCTATTACTTTCTTTTATTTGATTTAGTATATATTCACCATCTTCAACTGCGTCTGAAAATTTATCTTCTTCGTAAAAATAATATTTAGCAAAGTAATCTAATTTATATTTACCCATAGTGCCCTCCTAAGTTTTTAATATAAATTAGTATTTGTAAAATTCCTGTAATTAAACACAATCTTATTCAATGATATGTTTTTGAAATCTTAATATTTTTATTCAATCTACACATAATACATATAAATATTAAAAAAAGGTTGGTATAAATATGAAAGATAAAAAAATTAATATATTTAAAATACTATTTTATACTGTATATATATTTTCTACAGTATTCTTTGCATTTAAAGGTGAATATGGCAAAGTTGGATTAAGTGCACTTTGTTTAGTTATAACATTTATATTAAGTAAAGCATATTCAAAGAATTTGGCTATATTAGATAGAAACTTATTTATAGTTGGTAATTTATTTATACTATCTTCATTCTTACTAGGTTCCTGTTATGGTCTTTATGACAAAATAAAATATTATGATGATTTTCTACATTTTGTATCAGGATTTATCTCTGTTAAAATCGGATGGAATATATTAAAGGTTACAAAAGAAAAAAATATAGTGAGTAAAATATTAATCTTTATTGTTATTTTTTTCTTTAGTATAGGTATATCTGGTGTTTTGGAAATATCTGAATATATATTAGATATATTGTTTAATATGGATAATCAGCCAGGTGGATTAAAAGATACAATGCAAGATATGATTGATGCTTTAGTTGGCGCTTTTATAATGATTATATATTATTATAAGAAATAGATATATTACAAGGATATAAAATGTTTATTAAATTCACAAGTACTAAATATATAGCTTTATAAATTAACGAAAATTTTTCAAGAGCTGATAAAAAAATCATTTTGAAAATTTATAAATAAAATTGCTAAAAAAAGAAAGACTAATATTGATTTGAAAAAAGAGGAGGTTTTAATTTTGAAAGTAAGAGATATAATGACAACAGATGTATCATATGTAACAGCAGGTTCTAATATAACAAACGCAGCAGATATTATGAAATCTTTAGATGTTGGAATAGTTCCTGTTTGTGATAAAGATCAAGCTCCTGTTGGAGTAGTAACAGATAGAGATATAGTTTTAAGAAGTGTTGCTGACAATAATAATGCTAATCAGAATGTAGAAAATATAATGAGTAAAAATATTGTAAGTGTAAGTCCTGATACAGATGCTCATGAAGCAGCTACATTGATGGCTCAAAATCAGATAAGAAGATTACCAGTAGTTGAAAATAACAAGATTGTTGGAATGCTTTCACTAGGTGATTTAGCAAATGTAAATATACATGTGAATGAAGCAGGCGAAGCTTTAAGTTCAATTTCAAAACCAGGCAATGAGATAAAATAAATAAATAAATCAAAAATAACCTATAGAATGAACTCTTTTTTTATTGTTCATTCCATAGGTTAAATTATATAGAAACTATTCTTTTATATATATTATCTATCTACAAATATAGGTATTTCCATCAACAGACTGA
>NZ_JBXKIW010000067.1:0-22109 GCF_056995035.1 Romboutsia sp.
TCTCCATATAACTTTATGGAGGGGTTTTTTAGATTACAATTAAAGAGCTATATCTAAATTTGACTACAGAAAAAGTACTATTTAAAACAAAATATTAGGAGGATGGTAGTATGGTAGCAAAAAAATTAATTTTATTAAGTTCAATTCTAGTAGGCATGTCTTTATTTTCAGCATGTTCAAATGGGAAGGTAAATTCTTCATCACAAGAAAAGATGGTGAATATAGGTATATCCCAAATAGCATCTCACCCAGCTTTAGATTTAGCTAGAGAAGGATTCATAGAAGCTTTAAATTCTAAGGGATTTAAAGATGGAGAGAATCTTAATTTAGAATTACAAAATGCAGAGGGTGACATTGCAACATCTAATATGATATCTAACAATTTTATCTCAAGTAGCAAGGATTTAATATTTGCTATTGGAACTCCAGCAGCACAATCGGCTTTTAATGCAACACAGGATATTCCAATTATAACTACAGCAGTAACAGATGCGCTAAAAGCAGGTCTTGTAAAATCAAATGATCAGTCAGGAACAAATGTTGCAGGAACTAGTGACGCAGTACCTATAGAAAAACAATTAAAACTTATACAAGAAATAGTTAAAGATGTAAAAACTATAGGAGTTTTATACAATACTAGTGAGGTAAACTCTGAAGTTCAAGTAAATAATTTAAAAGAATTAGCTAAGAAAAATAATATAGAAGTAATTGCAAAGGGCGTAAGTAGTGTAAATGAAATGAGCCAAGGGTTAGATTCTATCTTAGGCGATATTGATGTTTTATACACACCAGCAGATAATATGATAGCTTCTTCAATGTCAATAATAGCTTCTAAAGCAATAGATAAGAAAATACCAATAATTGGAGCGGAAGAAGCTCATGTTAAAGGTGGAGCTTTGATTACAGAAGGTATTAATTACAAAAGACTTGGTTTTGAAGCTGGACTTATGGCAGTTGAAGTGTTAGAAGGAAAAGATATAAAAGAGTTATCTGTAAAAACGTTAGAGGAAACAGAACTTGTTATAAACGAAGATACTCTTAAAAAGCTATCTATAAATATTGATGAAGATATAATGAAGAGAGCTAAACTTATAAAGGGAGGGCAATAATATGACCTTCTTTATAGGGACTTTAGAACAGGGGCTTATCTTTGCTATAGGAGCATTAGGGGTATATATAACTTATACAATATTAGACTTTCCAGATTTATCTGTAGATGGAACTTTTAGTTTAGGTGCTGCAATTACTGCAGCCTTTATATTAAAAGGGGCTAATCCTATTTTATCATTGGGATTAGCATTTATAGGAGGAGCTATTGGCGGATTAGTTACCGGAATACTTCATGTAAACTTTAAAATAACTAATCTTTTGTCAGGGATTTTGGTTATGATAGGACTATACTCCATAAACTTAAGGGTAATGGGCAAGGCAAATCTTCCTATGATTAATAAGATCAATGTATTTTCTAGTAATATATCAATGGTGGTAATTTTAGTATTAATAGTTTTAATAGTTAAATTATTAATGGATATTTTATTTAAAACTAAGTTTGGTTTTATATTAAGAGCTACAGGGGATAATGACACATTAGTTACTTCCCTTGGAGTAAATAAAGGAACAATGAAAATAGTTGGACTTATGATATCTAATGGACTTGTAGCTTTAAGTGGAGCTATAATGGCACAATATCAAAGATTTTCAGATATATCTATGGGAAATGGATTTATAGTTGTTGCTTTAGCTTCTATAATACTTGGGCAATCTGTTTTTAAGAACAGTAAGTTTTTAAAAGGAACTACAGTAGTTATAATAGGTGCATTTTTATACAAATTAAGTGTAGGGATTGCCTTAAATTTAGGTTTCCCACCAACAGATTTAAAACTAATAACATCATTAATAGTGGTTATTGCCATAGTTATGAATAATAATAATAATATATTAAATAAGTTTAAATTTTCTTTAAGAAAGAGGGGGAGTTTAAATGCTTAAGATAAAATCCATAAGTAAAGGTTTTAATAAGAGAACAATAAATGAAACTAGTATTTTTAATAACTTTAACTTAGATATAAATAAAGGCGATTTTATAACTATTGTTGGAAGTAATGGAGCAGGAAAATCCACTCTTTTAAATATAATATCTGGTGCTTTAGAGTTAGATTCAGGTAATATAAGTTTAGAAGAAAAAGATATAACTAATTTAAAAGAACACACAAAATCAAAGTTTATAAGTAGGGTGTTCCAAGATCCAACCAAGGGAACATCACCATCTATGACTATTTTAGAAAACTTATCTTTGGCAGATAATAAGGGAAGTAGTTTTGGACTTTCCTTAGGAGTTAATAAAAAAAAGATAGAGGAATTTAAAAATCATCTTTCTATATTAAATTTAGGTCTTGAAGATAAGATAAACACAAAGGTAGGAATGTTATCTGGGGGACAAAGGCAAGCTCTTTCGCTACTAATGGCTACTTTAAATACACCAAAGATTTTACTTTTAGATGAGCATACGGCGGCACTAGATCCAAAGACATCAGAAACTATTATAAACCTTACAAATAGCATAGTTAAAGAAAAAAATATTACAACAATTATGATAACTCATAATTTAAATCATGCTATAGAATTTGGAAATAGGCTACTTATGATGCATAGGGGGCAAACAATTCTTGATATAGGGAAAAGAGAAAAGAGTAATTTGACTAAAAATGCTCTTATAGAAGAATTTAATAAAATGAATTTTAAAGAAGAACTTTCAGACAGAATCATGTTTGCTTAATATATTGAGATTATAAAAATTATTTAGTACAATATGTTTTTTTATTAATTGTATAAAGGGATAAATGGCTAGCTGCAAGAGCAGATGAACCAGGAAGAAGAACTAGATTTAAAATAAGTAGAACTAGTGCACCTAGGTAAGGTAGAAAACGTTTAGGATAACCTAAACGTTTTTTGTTTTGTTTTTTTGAGGGGTGAAAAAAATAATAATGAAATATTTTAAAATTATAATTCATTATTCTAAATTTAAAAAAAATATAAAAAATTTATCATATAGGTATTGAATAGATCGACATATAAATGTATAATTATATTAAATTAGTTGAAATAACCTATATTTCATATATTTATAATCATGTTCTAATAAATTTAAATAAAGATAAGTTATACAAAAGTTGTGATTGTGAAATTTCATATTTGTATAATTTGATATTTATTATTCAAATTCAAGAAAATTCAGAAAATAAAGGAGACTTATCTAACATGAAAAAAATAAAATTTGGATTAGGAATGCAAATTCTTGTGGGACTTATACTTGGTATAGCAGTAGGTGCTGCTTTTTATGGAAATCCAGCTGTTGAAAGTTATCTTAAGCCAATAGGAGATATTTTTATCCGTTTGATTAAGATGATTGTAGTTCCAATAGTATTCTCATCTCTTGTTGTAGGTATTGCAGGAGCTGGAGACATTAAACAAGTTGGAAAACTTGGAGCTAAGACAATAATCTATTTTGAAATAGTTACTACCATTGCTATAATACTTGGATTATTAATAGCTAATGGTGTGCACCCAGGTACTGGTGTTAATATGGGAGAACTTTCAAAGGTTAGTATTGAAAGCTATGTTAATACGGCAGAAACAGTATCTAATCATAAATTCATGGATACATTCGTAAATATAGTTCCAAATAATGTTTTCGAAGCACTTACTAGTGGGAATATGCTTTCTGTTATATTTTTCTCTGTTATGTTTGGTTTAGGAGTTTCTGCAATTGGAGATAAAGGAAAGCCTGTTATTCAATTTTTCCAAGGTGTAGCTGATGCAATGTTTTGGGTTACAAATCAAATTATGAAAGTTGCTCCATTTGGTGTATTTGCGTTAATTGGTGTAACTGTTTCTAAATTTGGACTACAGTCATTAATTCCACTAGGAAAACTAGTTATTACAACCTATGGATCTATGGTTTTCTTTGTTATAGTTGTACTTGGTTTAATTGCAAAATTATGTGGAACAAATATTATTAAAATAATAAAAATTTTAAAAGAAGAACTTGTTTTAGCTTATACTACAGCTAGTTCTGAAACTGTTTTACCTAAAATTATGGAAAAGATGGAAAAATTCGGGTGTCCTAAATCGATAGCATCATTTGTTGTTCCAACTGGATATTCATTTAATTTAGATGGATCGACTTTATATCAAGCTATTGCAGCTATGTTTATTGCACAAATGTATGGAATAGATTTATCTATTATGGAACAGATTAATTTGATGCTTGTACTAATGGTTACATCTAAGGGAATAGCAGGTGTGCCAGGCGTATCGTTTGTTGTATTATTAGCTACATTAGGTTCTGTAGGAATTCCGGTGGAAGGACTTGCATTTATAGCAGGGATCGATCGTATTTTAGATATGGCTAGAACAGCTGTAAACGTAGTAGGGAATTCGTTAGCTGTTGTTGTTATATCAAAGTTAGAAGGAAAATATGATACTAAAAAGGGAGAAGAATATATAAAATCTATTGATGAGCTAGCTTCTAGCAAAAAAAAGATCAAGGCTCAATTTAATAATTAAATATATAAGAAAAAGAGCTATATACCCCATGGGTCGTGTTTTACGACCTATGGGGTATTTGATTATATACAACAAAAGAATAAATTTGTAAAATGGAATTTTATAACCAAGATACATCAGCTTCTTTTCTAGGAACAGTTCTAAAATATTTTGTATTTGGATAGCCTATAACCATACATGTAATAATTTTATCATTTGAATTTAATCCAAGAAAATTCGAGATTTTTTCATTTCCTTGAGAAGCTCTAACTAAAAATCCACTAAAAACAGTTCCAAGGCCTAAAGTATTAGTCATAAGTTCCATATTTGAAGAAGCTAAAGCTCCATTAACTTCAGAATCTGAAGTTACAAGAATAATTACAGGAGCTTTAAAAAATAGTTTATCTTCTCCATTAGGGTTTTGTTTAAATTCTTCATACATTTTAATCCACATTGGAGCATATTTTCTTGCTTGTTTATCTTTTATATTTGGATTTGAAAGTATTTCTGCTCCCTTTTGGTTAAGTGATTCAAGTGCTAATTCTCTTAGTTCTTGAAGTTTATCTTTAACGATTATATAAGAAACATTTTGGGTATTTCCACCAGTTTGAGTAAATCTACCAGCTTCTATAATTTTATTTATTTTTTCAATTTCAACTTCTTTATTTTTAAAATTTCTTATACTTCTTCTAAATTTTATGAAATTTAAAAGATTTTCTGATTCAATATAAAAATCTTCTTTATTAAACTCTTTTATTTCTGTAGCATCATAATCATTAGTTGAAACAGCTTTTTTAGGACAAGTAGCGATACAGTGACCACACTTAACACAATTCTTATTTTTTATATTTGCCCTACCTTCAACTATTTTAATATCGTGAACAATGCAATCCTTTGAACAAAGCCCACACCCTATACATTTGTCTAAATCAACTTTCATCATAACTAATCCCCCTATCTATATGTAAGCTTGTTATATTAACTAAGTTAATTGTATGTAAGTACTGAAAATTTTATAATTAATTTCTAAAAAGTATTAAAAATAATCATATCTCCAGATTGTCATTTCCAATGTTGAAAAATGGGTCTGTAAAATAAAGTGTGTATTCTTCTCTTAGTGAGTCTCTTTCTATTTACTATTAATATTTCTAATACCACTTTGGTAATATAATTGCATCTGGATTTGAATCTTCTAGAACAAGCAATGTATAAAAAATATTTTATAAAAATGTAGAAAAGAACCGTACCATAAATAACGTAGGCTTTCCTTAAAATCGTTGATGATACTGATTTTAAGATACATAATAATGATAGCTTTATTCCTAGTTTTAATAGATATAAATAAGTATATCTAAGTAAACACTAGGTATGAGAAATACAATGTATTAGTAAATAGAAGGTTTAGGAGGAATAGTTATGACAATTAAGTTTCCAGAAGGATTTTTATGGGGAGGAGCTACAGCTGCCAACCAATGTGAAGGTGCATACAATGAAGATGGTAAAGGATTATCAATTCAAGATATAGCTCCGAAGGGAATAATGGGATCGATAACTAACGAGCCTACAGAAGATAACATGAAGCTTATTGGTATAGATTTTTACCATAGATATAAAGAAGATATAAAATTATTTTCGCAAATGGGATTTAAAGTTTTTAGATTATCAATTGCATGGTCAAGAATATTCCCAAATGGTGATGATAAAGAGCCAAATGAAAAAGGCTTAGAATTTTATGATAATGTATTTGATGAACTAGCTAAATATGGAATTGAACCTTTAGTCACAATTTCACATTATGAAACACCACTTGAACTTTCTAAGAATTATGATGGATGGGTAAATCGCAAGCTTATAGGATTTTTCGAAAACTATGTAAGAACAATATTTAATAGATATAAGGATAAGGTAAAATATTGGATTACTTTTAATGAAATAAATTCAGCAGTTCATCACCCTTATTTAAGTGCTGGCATATTGACACCAAAGGAAAAATTAAGTAAGCAAGATTTATATCAAGCTATGCATCATGAATTAGTTGCAAGTGCATTAGCGGTAAAAATAGGTCATGAAATAAATTCGGATTTTAAAATTGGATGTATGATTCTTGGAGTACCAAATTATCCATTAACTTCAATGCCAAGTGACGTACTTAAAGCAATGGAACAAGATAGACAAAATCTTTTCTTTGCAGATATTCATGCAAGGGGAGAATATCCAAAATATATGAACAGATTCTTTAAAGAAAATAATATAGAAATTAATATGGAAGCTGATGATATAGAAATATTGAAAAATACAGTAGATTTTATTTCATTTAGTTACTATATGAGTTCATGTGCAACTTCAGATCCTAAAAAGGATAAAAAGGGGTTAGGGAACCTTATTGGTGGAGTACCAAATCCACATTTAAAAGCTTCGCAGTGGGGATGGCAAATAGATCCAGAAGGATTAAGATATACCCTTAATATGTTATATGATAGATATCAAAAACCATTATTTATTGTTGAAAATGGCTTAGGTGCTGTTGATGAATTAATAACTGATGAAAATGGTAATAAAACTGTAAATGATGACTATAGAATTAATTATTTAAATGATCATTTAGTTCAAGTTGGACAAGCCATTGAAGATGGTGTTGAGCTTATGGGATATACTACATGGGGATGTATAGATTTAGTTAGTATGTCAACTGCTGAACTTAAAAAGAGATATGGTTTTATATATGTAGATAGAAATGATGATGGAAGTGGATCGTTAGAAAGATATAAGAAAAAGAGTTTATATTGGTATAAAGAAGTTATAGCTATAAATGGAGTTAGTTTAAAAAAATAATAAATAATCTGTAAAAATATTAAAATCCGCGAAAAAGATAGTATCATAATATTCATGATATTATCTTTTTGAGTTTTTAGGTTTATTTATAAAATCTAAAATTTTGTCATATAATTCTTTTGCATTATCATAGCCTTGTTCATATAAGGAAGATTATATAAATCAACTTTGACTTAGGTAGAATTTTTAGTATAATAAATGATAGAATATACCATAAGTAAATGAGGTTCTTAAAAAATACAAACTTATTAAATAATTTATATTTAAATAAAAACAGTAGACGAGGTAATTACATTGGCAAAGATAGAAAAAAAATCATATTATTTAGCAAAAATTTCATTGGGAGTTATGGGTACAGGTTTTCTCATAACGATGCCTTTTCAAGGATCCTATATTGGTGGATTATTACAAGGAGGATTTGAGGCAGGTCTTGTTGGAGGATTAGCAGATTGGTTTGCAGTTACAGCACTTTTTCGCCATCCTTTAGGTATGCCCATTCCACATACTGCATTGCTTCCAAAAAACCGTGATAGAATAATTGATTCTCTTGTATCCATGATTGAAAATGATTGGCTGACTAAAGAAAGTATTCAGGAGAAGATTAAACAAATAAAATTGGCAGACAAATTATTACAAATCACAGAGAATGAATTGTCTTCAGATACCTTTAAGAGGGGAATTAGTTCTATATTTCATAAGGCAATTAGCGATGCTGATTTGGAAAAAATAATTCCATTTATAGAAGAAGAGTTAAAGGAATACCTTCATACTTTTGATGCTACAAAATTAATTCAATCACTAGTGAATCAAGCTCTAAATAGAAAGTTGGATGAAAAAACATTGGATTATATTCTTACTGAGACTGAAAAGTTGGTGGAAAAGGAAGAAACAAAAGCAAAAATTGGAATAATGGCAAAACAATTACTTGAAAATATTAAAGTTGATGGCTTTTTAAAGTTAGCCCTTAATTCTGTTATGGGGTTAATGGATGAGAAAATGCTTGGGAAGATGCTTCAACCATTAATTCTTAAAAAAGTCATCCTTCTAAAGAATGATGATGATCAATATAGACATTTGATTCTTTCTAGAATTCGTCAAGAACTAGAAAGTGTTCAAGAAAGAGAAGAACTAGTAACTGAAATAAATGATTGGAAGGATACATTATTAAGTAATTGGAATCTATCTAATCGAATTAAAGATACTTTGAAGAAGCTACAGAATAAATTGATTCTCTTAACTTTAGATGATGAATTTATTGACAAATATGTGCTTTCATTTATTAAAAATATTATAAATAAAATGAAAGAAGCTCCTGAAAAAACTGAAAAAATCGAAAACTGGACTCAAAAACAAATTTTCAATTTTATTGATAAAAATCACTCTAGAATAGGGGGCCTTGTAAAAGAAAACCTTGAAAAACTAGATAACGAGACTCTTGTAAATATGATAGAAAATAGCGTAGGTAAAGATTTACAATGGATTAGAGTGAATGGAGCTATTTGCGGCTTTTTTATTGGAATTATCTTAGCTATAATTAAGACTATTGTGTAAGGAAAGAACCTCATTTAGATAAACCCTATCACAAATAAGTGATTATAAATATAAGGAGTATGTGTATGAAGGACAGAAAAAGTTTTGCAGTTATACTGAGTATTATAGCTTTTGTTGGGAGTATATTTTTTATTCCAAGAGAAGTTAAAGCAGAGAGCGATACAAGCAATAAGACAGTAACATGGTCAAGTAGCGGTAAAAATGTAGCGGTAGTAAACAGTTTACCTGTACCAGTATCAGTAAAAGCAGTATCATCATCATATAAAAGTGTTAATACAAGCTGGGGCGCAGTAGCAGGAGCAAAGGGATATGAGGTTTATAGAGCAACATCTAGTGCAGGAAACTATACTTTAATATCAACAACTACTGCAACGAATTATAATAATACTGGACTTACAACAAATAGTACATATTACTATAAAATTAGAGCATATACAATGGTTGAAACTGCAAAAGTATACAGTGGTTTTTCATCAGTAGTAAGCTCAAAACCAAAACCAACTGTACCAGCATCAGTAAAAGCAGTATCATCATCATATAAAAGTGTTAATACAAACTGGGGTTCAGTAGCAGGAGCAAATGGATATGAGATTTATAGAGCAACATCTAGTACAGGAACCTATACTTTAATATCAAGAACTACAGCAACAAGTTATAATAACACTGGACTTACAACAAATAGAACATATTACTATAAAGTTAGAGCATATACAACGATTGGAACTGTAAAAGTATACAGTGGATTTTCATCAGTAGTAAACTCAAAACCAATACCAACTGTACCAACATCAGTAAAAGCAGTATCATCATATACAAGTATTAATACAAGTTGGGGTGCAGTAAGTGGAGCAAATGGATATGAGGTTTATAGAGCAACATCTAGTACAGGAACCTATACTTTAATATCAAGAACAACTGCAACAAGTTACAATAATACTGGACTTGCAACCAATAGTACATATTACTATAAAGTTAGAGCATATACAACGGTTGGAACTGTAAAAGTATACAGTGGATTTTCATCAGTAGTAAGCTCAAAACTAACACCAGCTATACCAACAGCAGTAAAAGCAGTATCATCATCATATAAAAGCATTAATACAAGCTGGGGTGCAGTAAGTGGAGCAAATGGATATGAGGTTTATAGAGCGATATCTAGTACAGGAGCTTATACTTTAATATCAACAACTACAGCAACAAATTATAATAATACTGGGCTTACAACAAATAGTACATATTACTACAAAGTTAGAGCATATACAATGGTTGGAAATGTAAAAATATACAGTGGTTTTTCATCAGTAGTAAGTTCAAAACCGATACCAACTGCACCAACATCAGTAAAAGCATTATCATCATCATATACAAGTATTAATACAAATTGGGGTTCAGTAAGTGGAGCAAATGGATATGAGGTTTATAGAGCGACATCTAGTACAGGAGCTTATACTTTAATATCAACAACTACTACGACAAATTATAATAATACTGGACTTACAACAAATAGCACGTATTATTATAAAGTTAGAGCATATACAATGATTGGAACTACAAAAATATACAGTGATTTTTCATCAGTAGTAAGCTCAAAACCGATACCAAGTGTACCAACATCAGTGAACGCGGCATCAGGATCATCATCATTATATAAAAGTATTAATGTAAGATGGAATGAAGTAACAGGAGCAAGTGGATATGAGGTTTATAGAGCAACATCTAGTACAGGTCCTTAT
This sequence comes from Romboutsia sp., assembly GCF_056995035.1. Taxonomy (NCBI): domain Bacteria; kingdom Bacillati; phylum Bacillota; class Clostridia; order Peptostreptococcales; family Peptostreptococcaceae; genus Romboutsia; species Romboutsia sp. The sequence continues at coordinate 10,662 of NZ_JBXKIW010000067.1, forward strand.
ACTTACATGATGGGAACTGATTCAGGACGAGAAATAATGTACCACGACTCTCATATTACAACAAATAGTATATATTACTATAAAGTTAGAGCATTTACAATGGTTGGAAATGTAATAGTATACAGTGATTTTTCACCAGTAGTAAGCTCAAAAGCAGAACTAATTGTACCAGAATCATTAGAAGAAGTATCATCATCAGATAATAATAATGCTAAGGCTAATATAAACTGGAAGGCATCAGTAGGAGTAAGTGGGTATGAAGTTTATAAGTACTCATTCAGTACAAAAACCTATAATTTAATAGCAACAACTACTGAAACAAGTTACGAGGATATTGGGCTTGCAATAGATAGTAAATATTACTATAAAGTTAGATCATATAAAATGGTTGGAAATATAAAAGAGTACAGTGATTTTTCACGTGACTTAATGGTTTTAACTCCTAAACATGCTAATGCGTTATTTAGGAAAAATGAGGGCGACTGGATGAATGTTTTTGCAAACAGTTCTTTAACAGGGTCTGGTAGCATAGATTATCCTACTAGTGACATAGAAATTTATATAGAGGATTCACAGGTTTATATTACATTATATGATGTAGGTTTTATTATTGATGGTAAACGTGTATATGGTGTAACCAGATCTTTTGATCTTGGTGTAGGAATTGATGTAAAAGAGCAATCTACAGGCAAGATTATTTACCACAAAGAGCGAACAGATTCTTAAATAATATTTATATCAAGTGGAAAATTTTATCACTAGGATATTAATATAAGACTTTTACAATAGCGTTAGCAGTTATGGAATTAATACATATATAGGACAACAGGGATTTTTTTAATAGACACTAGGTTATGAAGAATTATATAAAATACATAGTTGTGTTACAGATAATAAATCTATAGTGATGGCTATAGATAATTATGTTAATTGCAGGTGTTGCTATATATGTTATTGGACATATTGGAGCAATTGATGAAGCACATGATAAGCTTTATATATATGCGTAAGAGTTTAAAAACTCTTACGCATTTTTTTATAGTTTGGATTTCTTACTTATAAATGTACCAGTTATAAAGCAAATTATAGCAAGGAATATAAGTGTATAGAATATATTATGAAATCCACTAAAGAATGCTTCTTGTATTTGGATCAAAGAAGCTCCAGAAGAGTAAACAGTATCAGCATTGTATCTTTAGAAAATATATCAAATGGGACTACAGGTTCTTCACATTTCCTTTCAATAAAGTAGAAAATAATAAGAGAAGCTATAACATATATAATTTTAAAAATAGTTTTGAATTATTTACATATAATAGCTTTTTGTTCTTTAATATAATAATTTATCTTGTTATTCACAATTCCAAGATAAGAATTAAAGATTTCTATCTCATTTTCGATATATTTTTTATGCTTTAAAAGTATATCTTCACGCTTACAAATAGTCTCAGGACCTTCCAGACATAAATCAACATAATCTTTAATCTTAGATATAGGCATATTAGTATTTCTTAAACAACATATTATATCAAGCCATTCAAAGTCTTTATCCTTAAAGATTCTATTACCTTGTTCATTACGCTCAACAAAAGGAAGTAAACCTTCTTTTTCATAATAGCGAAGAGTATGAGCAGATACATTATATTTTTTAGCTACCTCTTTAATAGTATAGGGCATAACTTTACCTCCTAAAATAAATCATATTATATTATAACCCTTAGAGCGAACTCTAAGTAAAGTTAAATTTAGAAAAAAATTATTTTGAAATTATCTATTGACTTAGAGTTTACTCTAAGCTGTATACTAGTCAATGTAGCAAAAACAAGCACATTAAAATATAAAAATTAGGAGAAATCAATATGTCATTAAATATTTTAAATAAGATTAACGGACCAAAAGATTTAAAAGGACTTACTAGTGATGAACTAAAAACATTATCTAGTGAAATAAGAGAAAGTTTAATAACAAAAGTAAGTACAACAGGTGGACATTTTGGACCAAACTTAGGTATGGTTGAAGCAACCATAGCGCTACATTATGTATTTAATTCACCAATAGATAAGATAGTTTATGATGTTTCTCATCAATCATATACTCACAAAATTTTAACTGGAAGAAAGCATGCATTCATAAATCCAGCACAATATAAAAGTGTTACAGGATATACTTCACCTGATGAAAGTGAGCATGATTTCTTCACAGTAGGGCATACATCAACTTCAGTTAGTTTAGCATGTGGGTTAGCTAAAGGTCGTGATGTGAAAAATGGAAATGAAAATATAATCGCTGTAATAGGAGATGGTTCTCTAAGTGGGGGAGAAGCTTACGAAGGATTAAATAATGCAGCAGCATCAGGAAAAAATATAATAATTTTAGTAAATGACAATGATATGTCTATAGCAGAAAACCACGGGGGGCTTTATCAAAATTTAGCTTTACTTCGTGAAACTGAAGGAAAAGCAGAAAATAACTTCTTTAAATCACTAGGATTAGATTATTACTTCGTTAAAGATGGAAACAATATTGAGTCGTTAATAGAGACTTTTGAAAAAGTTAAGGATACAGACCATCCAGTAGTAGTTCATATCCACACTTTAAAAGGTAAAGGATATGAGGATGCACAAGTAAATAAAGAAGCATTCCACTGGGTAATGCCATTTGATTTACAAACTAAAGAGCCATTATTTAAATTCGATACTAAATCTTATGCAGATATAACAGGTGATTTTTTAGTAGAAAAGGCTAAAAAAGATAGTAGTATTGTAGCTATAACTGCTGCTACTCCTGGTCCACTTGGTTTAAATGCATTTAGAAAAGAGTGCAAAGACCAATATGTAGATGTTGGTATAGCTGAAGAACATGCAATAGCACTTGCATCAGGTATAGCAGCAAGGGGTGGTAAACCAGTAGCATCATTCTTTAGTTCATTTATACAAAGAACTTATGATCAATTATCTCAAGATCTTGCTATAAATAATAACCCAGCACTTATTTTAGTTCACTGGGGTGGAATAAGTGGTAGTGATGTAACTCACCTAGGATTATTTGATATGCCACTAATATCTAATATACCAAACATAGTATATCTAGCTCCAACTACTAAAGAAGAGCATCTTGCTATGATGGAGTGGGGTATAGAACAAGATAAATATCCAGTAGCAATACGTGTTCCAAATATGGGTGTAGTATCAACTGGCGTTGAAGTTGAACCTAATTTTGACAACTTAAATACTTATGAAAAAGTTAAAGACGGAAGTGAAGTAGCAATCATTGGTCTTGGAACTTTCTATCATCTTGGAGAGAAAGTACAGAAAAAATTAAAAGAAACAACAGGAATAAATGCTACATTAATAAACCCTAGGTTTATAAGTGGAATAGATAAAAAGTTACTAACTGAGTTATTAGATAATCATAAGTTAGTAATAACATTGGAAGATGGAGTACTTGATGGTGGATTTGGTGAAAAGATTTCAAGATTCTATTCAGATAAAGATATGAAAGTATTAAACTTTGGAGCTTCAAAAGAATTTACTGATAGTGTATCATTGGAAGAATTATATGAACGTTATCACTTAACTGAAGAGTTAATAATATCAGATATAAAAAGAACTCTTAAATAGATTTAAATTTAGAATATAATAGTACTACAACTCAGGTTAGAAATGTGGTTAGGAATATTTGAAAAGGAATTGATATAAAAGTCAGTTCCTTTTTTGAGTATGTTCTACTTTTTATTGTTAACTTGCCATTGTTGTCCTTTCCACAGTCGAACATCATTTTTAAGTTTGATGCATTTGGTGTTAGAAAATGATGTTGATGTTGATGTTATGGATGAAGTTAATAAGTATTTTGTTTGAATGAAGCTTACTACTTAGAAAAACTTAGCCATATATTTAGCGATATGTTCAGGCTTATAAAACACTTTAAAATATTTAAAAATTAAAAAAGTATAGAAAATTACAAAGAATGACAAAATATGACAGGTGTTTTGTTTTATACTATTAGGTATTGTTAATAAGAATAGAAATATCACCTTTATGTTCAAAATTGAATCATTAGTGGCATAAGGTACTTTATAATAATTCATATTTTTTTAGGAGGGTTTAATGAAATTACAAAAAACAAATCAAGCACAGCTTATTTTATATAGCTTGATTAATTGTTTGGCTATATTGTTATGGCTAATTTTTTTCAGTTATAAAATTAAGGTAAATTATACTGTTGTTATAGGAATGGTTACTTTGCTAATGATTTTAAATATAAAATCATTAATAACAAGTGTAAAAACAAAAGATTATATTAATAAAATAGAGGAGAAGCTTAAATTGCTTGAAGCAATTATGGAATCATCACCTAATGCAGTTTTTGTACATAGAAAATTAGAGTTTAAATATTTAAATAAAAAAGCTTCAGAAATTTTTGGATTTAAAAATCCAGAAGATGTGATTGGAAAACCTGTAGAAGATTTTATAAAATTTAACATGGATGCAGTAGGACAAGAAAGGTATGATGCTGCTACACAAGGAAGAAGTTTTGAACCCATTGTAGAGGAAATGTTTTTTAGGGAAAATGGTGAAGCTATAAAAATGGAAATACACGGTATATGTATAGAGGTAAACGGTAAGTATTATGCATTAGTATTATGCAAAAATGTCACTGAAAAAAAGAAAATCATACAGCTAGAAGAAAAAGTTTATCAAGAAGAAAAAAAATTGATAGAAAAAATAGAACATGATAGAATCAAGGATGAATTCTTCGCTAATTTATCTCATGAATTAAGAACTCCGCTAACGATAATTTTATGTACTATACAACTTCTTGAAAATACATCTCAAGTTCCTGGACTAAAACATAATAAAAACTTTAAAACATTAAAACAAAATGGTTATAGATTATTAAGATTAATAAATAATTTATTAGATATTACTAAAATAGATGCAGGATATTTTGATATAGCGATGGACAAACATAATATAGTATCTGTAGTTGAAGACGTTGTATCATCGGTTGTAGCATATGTAGAAAATAAGGGGTTATATATAGAATTTGATACAGAAGTTGAGGAAAAAGTAGTGAGCTGCAATATAGAAATTATGGATAGAATTATACTTAATTTATTATCAAATGCTATAAAATTCACACCAGCAGGTGGAAGTATATTTGTTAATATTTTTGATGAAGTTGATAATGTGAAGATTGTAATAAAGGATACAGGAATAGGTATAAAAGATGAATATATTGACTTGATTTTTGAAAGATTTAGACAGGTAGATAAAACATTTACAAGGAATCATGAGGGGAGTGGAATGGGATTATCTATTGTTAAATCTTTGGTAGAAATGCAAGGAGGAACAATATCCTTAATTAGTGAATATGGTAAGGGAAGTGAATTTATTATAAAACTACCTGTGAAGGATGGATATATAAGTAAAAGTTTAAATACAACAATGGAAAAAGATATTTGCATGGAACAAAAAATTAATATTGAATTTTCTGATATATAGCATTCTTTAGTTTAATGTTATTTTATTGAAAATAATATTAAAACCAAACATCCAGTATAAGATAAAGATACTGGATGTTTTTTATTGCAAAAAAATAAATAAAGACGTAAAAAATTAAAAGTTATAATGAAATAAATACCATTCATTTTAAAATATAGTATTCATTGTCGAAAAATGCTATAATTTGCGTATGATAATAAAAAATGTTAATTATTCAAGATACTAGGAGGATAAATAAAAGTGAATAAAATAATAAGTATAAACAATCCAAAATCTCCCATAGCTGAGGCATATAGAGGAATAAGAACGAGTATAGAATTTTCAAACTTAGATAAAGAAATAAAAGTAATAACTGTAACAAGTAGTAAACAAAATGAAGGTAAAAGTACAGTTATAGCAAACTTAGCAGTAAGCTTTGCAAACTTAGAAAAAAAAGTACTAATATTAGATGGAGATTTAAGAAATCCAAGTGTGCATAGAATGTTTGGGCAAAGTAATATATATGGACTTACAGATGTGCTTCTTGATAATAAAACATTTTTAGATTGTGTACACTGCACAGACACAAAAAACTTACATGTACTAACATGTGGTAAAGTACCACCAAACCCATCAGAAATGCTATCGTCTAAAAGGATGAAAAAGATTATAGAAGATCTAAAAGAACATTATGATTACATATTTATAGATGCACCACCAATAGGGATCGTTACAGATGCAGGAATAATATCGACATACACAGATGGGACAGTGTTTGTAGTTGGATCTAATGAAACAGATGTAGAGATGGTTAAAATATCAAAAGAAAGATTAGAAAATGTAGATGCTAATATATTAGGAGTTGTACTTAATAAATTTGAACCAAAAGATTCCAAAAGTTATTATTACAACTATTACTACCAAGAAACGGAAAAAAAGGGAAGAACTAAAAAAAATAAAAAAAAAGCATAAAGTATATAAAATAATATGGAGGAGAGCTAATGGAAGAAACAATTGACTTAAGAGAATATTTTAACATAATCAAAAAAAGATTTTGGATTATAGCACTGATAACAATAGTGGCAGCATCAGTAAGCGCAGGGATAAGTTTCTTTGTATTACAACCAGTATACCAAGCAAATTCAACGATAATAGTAAACACTGACAATAATGAACAGCCACAAATGATAACGGGGGATCAATTCACAGTAACACAAAAATTAGCAGTAACATATGGTGAAATAATAAAATCAAGAACAGTATTAGGGCCTGTAATAGATAATCTAAAATTAGGCGTAACATATGAAGAACTATCAGAAAAAATAACAGTATCCCCAGTAAAAGACACTCAAATAATAAGTATAAGTGTGCAAGATACAAACTCAAAAAAAGCTAGAGACATAGCAAATGAAATTCCTACAGTATTTACAGGAGAAGCAAAAAGAATAACAAAAGCAAACAATGTAGAAGTAATAGATAAAGCTATAGTACCAGATGCTCCTATTAAACCCAATAAGATAATAAACGTTGCAATAGCAGCAGTACTTGGAGTTATGATAGGTTTATTTGTCGTATTTTTAATAGAATATTTAGATAACAAAATAAAAACACCGCAAGATATAGAAAAATACTTAGGATTGCCAATACTAGGAGTAATACCAAATGAAAAATTAGCAAAGTAAAGCAGGGGGGAACAAATGAATAGAGTGATAAGTATAAGTAAACCAAAATCCAATACATCAGAAGCATATAGAGGAATAAGAGCAAGTATAGAATTTGTAAACTTATAAAAAAAGAAAAAGTAATTAATAAAAGAGAGGGGAAAACATGGAAATATTAAAAAAAACTCCCCAAAAAGAAAGTGCATTAGCAAAAATACTAAGTACGTACCAAGTTAGACAAATAACATTATGGACAGTAGATATGTGTAGTGTATCAATATCGATATTAATATCAATATTAACATCAATGGCACTTACAACTAAAACACACCCAGTAGAAATAAGTACAATAATGTTACCACTAGCAGCATATATGCTACTACACACAATATCATTTCTAACATTTAGATGCTACTCAAGCCTTTGGAGATACGCAGGCGAAGAAGAAATGGTATCAATATTTGTAGCATGTATAATATACGTATTACCAGTATATGCACTACATCATCTAATGGGGTATAACTATTCAATACTATTTTACACAGTAAACACGATACTTATAACAGCATTTACTGGTGGACTAAGATTGGCATATAGAACAGCTAGAAAAATAGTAAAAAGAACATCATCAAAAGACAGCTATAAAAGAGTCCTAGTAATAGGAGCTGGAAACGCTGGAGAAATGATAATTAATGAGCTAAAAGAAAATCCACAACTAGGAAAAGTACCAGTAGGTATAATAGATGATGATATCAATAAACTAGGAAGAAGAATACACAACGTAAAGATTCTAGGTAAAACAAAAGATATCCAAATAATAGTAAAAGAACATGCAATAGATGAAATCATACTAGCAATAGCAAATGTAAGCAATGAAAGAAAAAAAGTAATAATAGAAAAATGCAGGGCAACAAAATGCAAACTAAAAACAATACCAGGGATATTTGAAATAATAGATGGTAAAGTAGACATAAAAAAAATAAGAGACGTGGACATAGAAGACTTATTAGGAAGAGAACCGATAAATGTTAACTTGTCCGAAATGAGCGGATATATACAAAATAAAGTAGTAATTGTTACAGGTGGAGGAGGAAGTATAGGAAGTGAGCTATGTAGACAAATAGCAACCTTTAAACCGTGTCACCTAATAATACTAGATAACTATGAAAACAATGCTTATCAAATACAACAAGAATTAACGAGAAAATATGGTAACATACTTAAACTAAGTACAATAATAGCATCAGTAAGAGAGCAAACAAGGATGGATGAAATATTTAAACAATACATGCCAGAAGTAGTATTTCATGCAGCAGCTCATAAACATGTACCACTAATGGAAGCAAGCCCAAGTGAAGCTATTAAAAATAATATATTTGGAACGTTAAATGTAGCAAAATTAGCTCATAAATATAAAGTGAAAAAGTTTGTATTAATATCAACAGACAAAGCAGTAAACCCAACAAATATAATGGGAACAACAAAAAGAGCTGCTGAGATGATAATACAAACAATGAATGAAAAAAGTAAAACAGAATTTGTAGCAGTTAGATTTGGAAATGTATTAGGTAGTAATGGAAGTGTAATTCCTTTATTTAAACAACAAATAATCGAGGGTGGACCAATTACAATAACACATCCAGATATAATAAGGTATTTTATGACAATACCAGAAGCAGTGCAACTAGTAATACAAGCTGGAGCAATGGCAAAAGGTGGAGAAATATTCATACTTGATATGGGAGATCCAGTAAAAATAGTGGATCTTGCAAATAACTTAATAAGACTAAGTGGATTTGAACCAGGTGTTGATATTAAGATAGAATACAGTGGGCTTAGACCAGGAGAAAAACTGTATGAAGAACTTCTTATGAAAGAGGAAGGTCTAACAAATACTGATAATAAGAAAATATTTATTGGTAAGCCAATAGATATTAATATGGAAAGAGTTGAAAAATATTTAGAGGTTTTAGAAAAGATTGTACAAAAAGAAGAAGTAGAGCTTATTCATAGTGTTATGAAAGAGTTTGTTCCAACGTACATTAGACCAGAGGATGCAAACTTTAAAAAAGTCTCAAATAATTAAATTAGTATTATAAACGAAATGCCTTATATAAACTATTAAATATATAAGTTGATATTTTTAATAGTTATAAATATTAACGAGCATAACAGATTAATTTCAAAATAGATGGTTTAAGAAAATTAAGGGAGTAAAAAATTATGAGTTTAGAACTAATGATGATAACTAATAATCCTGAGATAGCTCTAGAAGCAGAAATGTCAGGAGTAAATAGAATATTTATAGACTTAGAGATCAATGGAAAAGAAGAAAGACAAGGACATCTAGATACAGTGATATCTAGACATCAGTTTGAAGACATAAAGAAAGTAAAATCAGTTTTAAAAAAGAGTAAAGTTTTAGTTAGAATAAATCCATTATATAATGATACGAAATATGAAATAGAAAAATCTATAGAATTAGGTGCAGATATTATAATGTTACCTATGGCTAAAAATGCCAATGAGGTTGAAAAATTTACTGAAATTATAAACGGAAGGGTTAAGACATGTTTACTGCTAGAAACGTCGGAAGCTTTAGTAAGAATAGATGATATTCTAGAGATAAAAGGTCTAGATGAAATACACATAGGTTTGAATGATTTACACTTATCTCTTGGATTAGATTTTATGTTTGAACCTCTAAGTGGAGGAATAATAGAATACTTATCTAAAAAGATAATAGACAAAAATATTAAATTTGGATTTGGAGGAATCACAAAAGTTGGAGAAGGTTTATTACCAGCAGAATATATAATTAGAGAACATGTTAGATTAAAATCTGAAATGGTTATATTATCAAGAAGTTTTCATAATAGAGCTAAAGAAATTACAGATATAACTAATCATATGGAATTTAAAAATGAAGTAAATAAAATTAGAAAAATTGAAAAAGAGTGTGAAATTTTTTCAAGAGAACAATTTGAATATAATAAATTAGAGTTAAAAAATAAGGTAGATAATATTTTAAAGAAATAAAAAAATTGTAAGGAGATTAAATAGTATGTACAAAAAATATATTAAAAGGTTCTTAGATATATGTGTATCATTAATCCTTTTTTTAATTCTAATACCATTAATTTTGATGATATATGTAATTATAAAAATAGATTCTCCAGGACCAGTAATATTTAAGCATAAAAGAAGTGGTAAAAATGGTATTCCATTTTATGCTCTAAAGTTTAGAACTATGGTAGATGGAGCTGACAAAATAGGTCCGTATTTTACATCTCCACAGGACAATAGGGTCACAAAGGTAGGAAAATATTTGAGAAGATTTAGTTTGGATGAAGTTATGCAGTTAATTAATGTTATAAAAGGGGATATGAGTCTAATTGGACCTAGACCTCCAGCGCATAAAGATATCCTAAGTGATGTAGAAAAAAGGAGACTCTCAGTAAGACCAGGCATTACAGGCTTATCGCAAGTTAATGGAAGGAGTTTATTGGACATTAACAGACGAGCTGAATATGATATCTATTACGGGGAAAATGTAAATTTAGTGCTAGATATTAGCATAATTTTAAAAACTGTAGAGATAGTACTTAAGGGTACGGGTGTAAATAGTTCTATAAAAAAAGAAAAGTCAAGGTAAAAAAGGAGGTATAAAATGGAAGAAATAATAGGCTTAATTGGAGGCAATAGTGGTGAAGCACTTACAGATAGTTTGCATAAGTTTGGTAAAAAAGTAGCTATAATTATTGGAAAGGATAATGAGCCTGGAGCAAAGAAAGCTGATTATATTTTAACATGTGATCTTAAAAATAAAAAAGAGATATTAGATTTTTTTATAGAAAATAATGTTAAAAAGGTAGTTATAGGCACAGGGCATATACTAGCATTTAAGGTAGCAAAATATTTACAAGAAAATAATATAAAAATATCTGTTGACATAGAAGCATCATTATTATGTAAGGATAAAAATTTATTTAAAAAATTTGTAGAAACTATAGGAATAAAAACACCGAATAGTTTGCTTATTAACAATATAGATAATTTGGTAAAAATTATACATGATATAGAAAAAAATATATCAATTCCTTGTGTAGTAAAATCAAATATAGACATTGTGCAACCGCAACTCGTATATAAAAAAGAAGAACTTATTAGTCAAATAAAATTGATTATAGAGAAAAAATCTGAAGTATTAATAGAAGAATATATTGATGGCAATGATTGTACAGTACCTGTAGTTAGAGATAGCGAAGGTGTATATAATTTAGGTGTATTATATTACTCTAAGG
>NZ_JBXKIW010000068.1:0-12184 GCF_056995035.1 Romboutsia sp.
ATAGGTTTAGTTATACCTGAATTAAAAGGTAAATTAGACGGAGGAGCTCAAAGAGTTCCAGTTATAACTGGTTCATTAACTGAATTAGTTTGTACATTAGGAAAGAACGTTACAGTAGAAGAAATAAATACTGCAATGAAAGCTGCTTCAACTGAATCTTTCGGATACACTGAAGAAGAATTAGTATCTTCTGACATAATAGGGATAGATTTTGGATCATTATTCGATGCAACTCAAACAAAAGTTATGGAAGTAAACGGACAACAATTAGTTAAAGTTGTTTCTTGGTACGATAATGAAATGTCTTATACTGCTCAATTAATAAGAACATTAGGATACTTTGCTGGTTTAGCTAAGTAATTTAATATAAGTCCGAGCTTGTAGTTAAAAACTACAAGCTTAGGACTTTTTTAAGAGTAATATTTAGGTAAAATTATAAAGAAATATGTGATATACTAAAACTATATGTGATATACTTAAACGGTATGTGACATACTAAAACAATGTGTGATATACTAAATTGTGTGTTATAAAAAATCAATATGATCAACAATGGGTTAGCTTTATTTTGAAAAGGAGAGATAAATATGTCAATGCTTAATAAAAAAACAATAGAAGATATAAATGTATGTGGAAAAAAAGTTTTAGTAAGATGTGATTTCAATGTACCATTAAAAGATGGTGTGATAACTGATGAAAACAGATTAAACGGGGCTTTACCAACTATAAAATACTTAATAGAAAATGGAGCAAAAGTTATATTATGTTCTCACTTAGGAAAACCAAAAGGAGAAGCTAAACCAGAGTTATCTTTAGCACCAGTTGCTGAAAGATTATCACAAATGTTAAACAAAGAAGTAGTATTTGCTGCAGATGATAACGTTGTAGGAGAAAATGCAAAGACAGCTGTAGAAAAAATGGAAAATGGTGATATAGTATTATTACAAAACACTAGATATAGAAAAGAAGAAACTAAAAATGAAGAAAACTTCTCTAAAGAGTTAGCTTCATTAGCTGAAATATTCGTAAATGATGCATTCGGTACTGCTCATAGAGCTCACTGTTCAACAGTAGGTGCTGGTGAATTCTTAGAAGAAAGAGTTTGTGGATACTTAATACAAAAAGAATTAAAGTTCTTAGGAGAAACAGTTGCAGCTCCAGTAAGACCTTTCACTGCAATATTGGGAGGAGCTAAAGTATCTGATAAGATAGCTGTTATAGAGCAATTATTAGAAAAAGTAGATAACCTAATAATAGGTGGAGGTATGGCTTACACATTCCTAAAAGCTCAAGGATATGAAATAGGAACTTCATTAGTTGAAGAAGATAAAGTAGAATACGCAAAAGAAATGATGGACAAAGCAGAAGCTAAAGGTGTTAAGTTATTATTACCAGTAGACAATGCTGTTGCTGATAAGTTTGCAGACGTAGCACCAGTTATAACTGAAGATGCTAATATACCAGCAGGTCATATGGGACTAGATATAGGACCTAAGGCTACTGAAGAATATGTAAACACAGTAAATAAATCTAAAACAATAGTATGGAATGGACCAATGGGAGTATTCGAATTCGAAAACTTCGCAAGTGGAACATTAGCTGTTGCTAAAGCTATGGCAGCATTAACTGATGCTACTACTGTAATAGGTGGCGGAGATTCAGCTGCAGCTGTTAACCAATTAGGATTTGGAGATAAAATGACTCACGTATCAACTGGTGGTGGGGCATCTTTAGAATTCTTAGAAGGTAAAGAATTACCAGGCATAGTAGCTTTAGATAATAAATAAATTCGAAAATAATAGTAAGGCATTTCAATATGCCACACATTAATATATAAATATGACCACAGTTTAGTTTTACTAAAAGTAAAACACCTTATATAAAAATTATTGAATCATGAGAAATCTGATACTCAGATTTCTCAGAGATTTAACTTAAGTGGGAGGAATAAAAATATGAGAAAACCTATAATAGCAGGAAACTGGAAAATGCACAAAACTATAGCTGAAGCATTAGAATTTGTGAATGAAGTTAAAAATAAAGTAAATAATGATAAAGTAGAGGCTGTAATATGTGCACCTTTTACATTATTAAAGGATTTAAAAGAAGCAACAAAAGGGACTAACATAAAGATAGGTGCTCAAAACATGCACTTTGAAGAAAATGGAGCATTCACTGGGGAAATATCACCTCTTATGTTAAAAGAAATAGAAATGGACTATGTTGTAATAGGACATTCAGAAAGAAGACAATACTTCAACGAGACTAATGAAACTGTAAATAAAAAAGTTTTAAAAGCTTTAGAAGTAGGAATAGATCCAATATTATGTTGTGGAGAAACTTTAGAAGAAAGAGAAGCAGCAGAAACTAAATCAGTTTGTAAAGTTCAAGTAGAAAAAGCTTTAGAAAATGTATCTGTAGACGATATATCTAAAGTTGTAATAGCTTATGAACCAATATGGGCTATAGGAACTGGAAAAACTGCAACTAGTGAAGATGCTAATGATGTAATAAAATATATAAGAGAAGTTGTAGCTGGACTTTACGGGGAATTAGCTAACGAAGTTAGAATTCAATACGGTGGAAGCGTTAAGCCTGCAAATGTAGCGGAGATAATGAACCAAAGTGATATAGATGGAGCTTTAGTTGGTGGAGCTAGTTTAGCTGCTAATGATTACACAGAGCTTGTTAATTTCTAAGGAGACACAAAACATGAAGAAACCAATCGCATTAATAATAATGGATGGATATGGTGAAAGTAAAATAACACAAGGAAATGCTGTTATTGCTGCCAAAACTCCTAATTTAGATAAAATGGTAAAAGAATATCCTCATATGTTAATACAAGCTAGTGGATTAGATGTAGGTCTTCCAGATGGACAAATGGGCAACTCAGAAGTAGGACATACAAACATCGGGGCAGGAAGAATTGTATATCAAGATTTAACTAGAGTTAGTAAGTCTATAAATGATGGAGATTTCTTTACAAATGAAGTTTTATTAAAAGCTATGGAAAATGCAAAGGACCACTCTCTTCACTTAATGGGATTATTATCTGATGGTGGAGTTCACTCTCACATAGACCATTTAAAAGCTCTTATAAAAATGGCTAAAGAAAACGGTGTACAAAATGTATTTGTTCATGCTTTCACAGATGGAAGAGATACAGCACCAAGAAGTGCTCTAGGATATATAGAAGATGTAGAAAGCTACATGAAAGAACTTGGAGTAGGTAAATTTGCTTCAGTTTCTGGTAGATACTACGCTATGGATAGAGACAAGAGATGGGAAAGAGTACAACTTGCATATGATGCAATGATTCAAGGTAAAGGAAGCACTGCAACTTCAGCTCATGAAGCTGTTCAAAACGCTTACAATGAAGATAAGAATGATGAATTTGTAATGCCTACAGTTATAGTTGAGAGTGATCAACCAGTAGGACTTATAAAAGAAGATGATTCTATCGTATTTGGTAACTTTAGACCAGATAGAGCTAGAGAAATAACTAGAGCTTTAGTATGTGATGAATTTGTTGGATTCGAAAGACCTTGTATGAAAACATTCTTTGTATGTTTAACTACATATGATATAACTATAAAGAATGTACATGTAGCTTTCGGACCTCAAAGTCTTGAAAATACATTAGGAGAATACTTAGCTAAGAATGGAAAAACTCAATTAAGAGCTGCGGAAACTGAAAAGTATGCGCATGTTACATTCTTCTTTAATGGCGGAGTAGAAGAACCTAATATAAACGAAGATAGATTATTAGTTCCGTCTCCAAGGGTTGCAACTTATGACTTACAACCAGAGATGAGTGCGGATGAATTAACAAATAAATTATTAACAGAAATAGATGAAGACAAATATGACTTTATCGTATTAAACTATGCTAATCCTGATATGGTAGGTCATACAGGAATAGTTAAAGCAGCTATTACGGCTGTTGAAACTGTAGATGAATGTGTAGGGAGAGTTGTTGAAAAATTACTTTCTAAAGGTGGACAAGCGTTAATAACTGCTGACCACGGAAATGCAGAACTTATGCAAGATCCAGAAACTAAAACAACTATAACAGCACACTCAATAAACCCAGTGCCATTTATAGTTGTAAGTGAAGAATTAAAATCTGCTAAGTTAAAAGAAGACGGTAGATTAAGTGATATAGCACCTACAGTGTTATCAATGATGAATTTAGATAAACCAGGACAAATGACTGGGGAGTCTTTAATAATAAAAAAATAAAAATAAAAAATTTTAAAATTATATAAAAATTATAAATTTACCCATCAAAGCTTTTTTATATAATTACTAAGTTTTTATTAGTAATAACTATCGAATTAAACAAAAAATTAAGTTGATTTAAATCAACTACTAAAAACCGAGAGGAGATATATAATATGTCAGTTATCGAATTAGTATACGCAAGAGAAGTTTTAGATTCAAGAGGAAATCCAACAGTAGAGGTTGAAGTTGTATTAGAAAGTGGATCAATAGGAAGAGCTATAGTACCATCAGGAGCATCAACAGGAGCTTTCGAAGCAGTTGAATTAAGAGATGGGAACAAAGGAAGATACTTAGGAAAAGGTGTAGAAACAGCTGTTACTAACGTAAATGAAATAATAGCTCCAGAATTAGAAGGAATGGATCCTTTTGATCAACCTACTATAGATGGTTTAATGATAGAATTAGATGGAACTCCAAACAAAAGTAAATTAGGAGCTAATGCTATATTAGGTGTTTCTATGGCTGTAGCTAGAGCTGCTGCTGAAGAACTAGGATTACCATTATTCCAATACATAGGTGGAGTAAATGCTAAGCAATTACCAGTTCCAATGATGAACATAATAAACGGAGGAGAGCATGCTGATAACAACGTGGATGTACAAGAATTCATGATATTACCAGTAGGAGCTCCAACTTTCAAAGAAGCATTAAGAATGGGTGCAGAAGTATTCCACTCTTTAAAGAATGTATTAGCTGAAAATGGATTAGCTTGCGGTGTAGGTGACGAAGGTGGATTCGCTCCAAACTTATCATCAAACAGAGCTGCCTTAGAATTAATAGTAGATGCTATATCTAAAGCTGGATATGAGCCAGGAAAAGATATAATGTTAGGATTAGACGTTGCTGCTACAGAAATGTACAACAAAGAAACTCAAAAATATGTTTTAGCTGGAGAAGGAAAAGAATTAACTGCAGCTGAAATGGTTGACTTCTACGCTGAGTGGGTAGAAAACTTCCCAATAATAACTATAGAAGATGGATTAGATGAAGAAGATTGGGATGGATGGAAATTATTAACTGATAAATTAGGAAAGAAAATACAATTAGTTGGAGATGATTTATTCGTTACTAACACTGAAAGATTAGAAAGAGGAATAGAAAGTGGAGTAGCTAACTCTATACTAGTTAAAGTTAATCAAATAGGTACAATAACTGAGACTTTAGATGCTATAGAAATGGCTAAGAGAGCTGGATACACTGCAGTTATATCTCATAGATCAGGAGAAACAGAAGATACTACTATAGCTGATTTAGCTGTAGCTGTAAACGCTGGTCAAATAAAGACTGGTGCTCCATCAAGAACTGATAGAGTTGCTAAATATAACCAGTTATTAAGAATAGAAGAAATGGTTGGAGAATCTGCTAGATACTGTGGATTAAACTCTTTCTATAACTTAAAGAAATAATTTAATCTTAAAAATTAAATTAATATAAACTTAAGGGTCTTAGAAATATCTAAGATCCTTATTTTGTATTAAAATGGAATATTTATAATATACAGGGAATGATATATTTATATAATGATAAAAATATTATATATGAGGCAAATTAGGCTGTATAGCTTGAATACACTAGTTTTATATGATATATTAAAGAGTAACCAAGATGAAGAATATGTAACTGATAGGAGGATAACACATGGATATAGGAATGATATTAATGGGTGTACAAGTAGTATTAGCTGTAGTACTTATAGGAAGCATAATGCCACAAGATACGAAGAGTGCACTTCCGTCACAGTTTGGTGGAGAAGGTAACCAAAGTTACTTCAAGCCAAAAGGGAAAGAAGCTTTCCTTGCAAGAGTAACAAAAATATCTGCAGTATTATTTTTCTTAAACGCACTAGCAATGCTTTTACTTAAGTAATATTAAATAATTGGCCGTTATTTAATAAGATGTTTAAGAGATGATTTAAAAATTAAATTTGATTTTTAAAGAGACAACTACGTTTATGCGTAGTTGTTTTTTATATATGAAAAGTTTTTAACATCAAAATACGATATAAATATAAAAATTATTAACAGAAATTACTTATTTTAATACAAATGCTGAGAATTAATACTTGAAAGTGTTGAAATATAGAAAAATTTAATAGATTTTTTTAGATTAAACTTACAAGGATTTTAAACAACAAATAGAGAAGTAAATTGTTATGATTGTTACAATACTACGGAAACAAGGAGTATAAAATTATGGCGATGTTTAAAATTAAGTACGAAGATGATTGGAAAAAAAACTACATATTAGAATTTAATCAAATGAGAGATGCATATGAAAAAAAACTACAGAAAAAGCAGATAGAAATTGATACATTAAAAGCAGACATAGTAAAATTGAAAAATAGTAAAAATACTCTAAAACCTAAAGAAAAACAAATAACAGACATAGATATACAATGTATAAAAGATTTAAGATTATGTGGATTAAGTTATAGTGAAATTTCAAAGAGAACAAGTTGGAGCAAAGCTACTGTAAGTAGAGTGCTAAATGGATTATATGATTAAATATAAATCTTGAAAATAGATATGGGTTGAGCCATGTCTATTTTTTTACTGTAAGGGAATAAATAGTGTATACAACTTTAATTTACCAAAGTATGGCAATGGTGTATAATAAGAATACAGTAACACCATAAGCAAGTCTAAATATGTTAAGAAACTAAATGAAACTAAGTAATAAGTGAATAAATATCTAAGTTAAAGAAAAAACTATACTTAAAATAAATCATATTTTTTATATATTAAAGTAATAATAAATTAATATCAATTATGAAGTAATCATAATATGAAATATAAGAAAATTTAATAGTTTCAGAATTTATATAGATATAAAATATAAAATACAGGAGGATAATCAATGTTACCAGGACTTAAAGAACGTCTATTAGGATTAGTAAGAGAAGACGCATATAACCCTTTAAAAAAAGAAGAATTAGCATTAATATTTGATATACATGCATCTGAAATGCCAATGTTTTATAACTTCTTAGAAGAGTTAGAAAAAGATGGACATATATGTAAAACTAAAAAAGGTAAAATAATAACACCTAAAGCAATGGGTCAATTTGTAGGTAAATTTGTATCTCATAGAAAAGGGTTTGGATTTGTAGAATCTGATGAAGAATATACTCAAGATTTATTCATACCATCTAGTGAGATAAATGGAGCTATGCATAACGATAGAGTTATGGCAGAAATAGTGACACCTGCAACCGATGATAGAAGAGCAGAAGGTAAAATAGTACAAATTATTGAAAGAGAAGTAACACAAATAGTTGGAGTATTCCAACCAAATAAGAATTTTGGATTTGTTATTCCTGATAATAAAAAATTCAATAAAGATATATATATACCTAAAAAATTCTTTAGTGGTGCAAGAGAAAATGATAAAGTTGTTTGTGAAATAACGGTATGGCCACAAGAAGATAAAAAAGCAGAAGGTAAGGTAATAGAAATATTAGGGCAAAAAGGGGAAAGAGGAGTAGAAATATCTTCTATAATAAAAGAGCATGGATTACCTGTAGAATTCCCTAAAAAAGTACTAGACGAAGCAGAAAGCATCCCTGTAGACATACCACAAGAAGAGATAGATAGAAGATTAGATATAAGAAATATGAAAACATTCACTATAGATGGTGATGATGCAAAAGATTTAGATGATGCTATATCTATAGAAGTATTACCTGATGGCAACTTTAAATTAGGAGTACATATAGCAGATGTTACTCATTATGTAGGTGAAAAAAGTAAATTAGATAAAGAAGCTTTAAAAAGAGCAACATCAGTTTACTTAGTTGATACAGTAATACCAATGTTACCTAAAAAGCTTTCTAATGGAGTATGTAGTTTAAATCCATTCGAAGATAAACTTACATTATCAATATTTATGGAAATAGACCGTAAAGGTAATGTTAAAAAATATGACATAAAAGAAACTATAATAAATTCAAAAGCTAGAATGACTTATACAGAAGTATCAGATATATTAGAAAAAGATGATGAAAAATTAAAAGCTACATTCTCTAGCTTAGTAGATGATTTCAAGACTGCAGAAGTTTTAGCTAGAATACTGATGGGAAGAAGAACTAAAAGAGGTGCATTAGACTTTGATTTCCCAGAAGCTAAAATAATATTAAATAAAGATGGAGAAGTTGCAGATATTAAACATTACGAAAGAAGAATATCAAACAAAATGATAGAAGAGTTCATGCTTATAAGTAATGAAACAATAGCAGAACATTACTTCTGGCTAAATCTACCTTTCGTTTATAGAATACATGAGACCCCATCAGCAGAAAAGATGCAAGATTTTAGTAAGTTTATATCTACATTTGGATACACTGTAAAAGGTGATTTAGAGCAAGTACATCCAAATGCATTACAAGCAATAATTGAACAAATAAAAGGAAAAAGAGAAGAAGCAGCTATAAGTACTATAATGCTTCGTTCTTTAAAGCAGGCTAAATATTCACCACAATGTACTGGACATTTTGGTTTATCAGCACAATATTACAGTCACTTTACTTCTCCAATAAGAAGATATCCTGACTTACAAATTCATAGAATTATAAAAGAAAACTTAAATAACAAGATAAATGCAAAGAGACAAGAGCAACTTGTAGCCATAGTTGACTACGCATCTACACAATCATCAGAAAGAGAAAGAGCAGCAGAACTTGCAGAAAGAGATGTTAAAGATTTCTACAAAGCTATGTACATGTATGATAAGATTGGTGAAGAGTTCGATGGTATAGTATCTAGTGTAACATCATTTGGTATGTTCATTGAATTACCTAATACTGTTGAAGGTTTAACAAGACTTGCTAATATGAGAGATGACTATTATATTTATGACGATATGACATATACTATAATGGGAGAAAGAACTAAGAAAACTTATAAAATAGGTGATCCTGTTAGAATCAAAGTTGAAAATGTAAATATTGATTTAAGAGAGATAGATTTTGAAATCCTTTACAAAATAGAAGATGATCAAGAAGAAGAAAAGATTGAACAAGAATAAATATTACGTGGGGTTGTGAAACGCGACCCCATATAATAATTAATTTAGTAGTGCATATTAAGGATTTGTTGACCTTGACTAGATAATACAAATATGGTATATTTTTACTAATAAATAAAATTAAATGTTTGTGAAGAAATTTTAATTTAAGAAGGTGAATCGTGTGGTAGGAACAAAATTATTAGCTTCAAATAAAAGAGCAAGACATGAGTATTTTATAGAAGAAACTTATGAATGTGGAATTGAATTAAAAGGTACAGAAGTAAAATCAATAAGACAAGGGAAACTAAATCTAAGTGATGGATATGCATCTGTAGACAATAGTGAAGTATTTTTAAAACAAGTTCATATAAGCCCATACGAGCAAGGAAATATATTTAATGTAGACCCTTTAAGAACTAGAAAATTATTACTTCATAAGCATGAAATAAGAAAACTTATAGGACTAACAACTATAAAAGGTTACTCATTAATTCCTTTAAGTGTTTATCTTAAAAATGGTAAAGTTAAGGTTCAATTAGCTTTAGCAAAAGGAAAGAAATTATATGATAAGCGTCAAGATTTAGCTACAAAAGATGCTCAAAGAAATATGGAAAGAGAAATTAGAGGTAAATATTAATACAGATAGTAAAATATTCTTTTTAATCTAGTTAATTACATTGATTTTTGCTTTCAAAAGTATTATATTATATATAACAACTGAATATAAATGGTGAAACAAATAAGTTTGCGAATTACAAAGTCACTAAGACTATAAACTACCACGGGGGCGTAAAGGTTTCGACGTGGGTTTGGAACTTGGGGCTGCGTGTCGTGTTACTCTGGGTCACGTAAAAACTGGGGACTTAAAACAAACGCAAACGATAATTACGCACTAGCAGCTTAGTTCTGCTCGTTCCTCCTAGCCCTCCTGCCGGTTAGGACTGAACGTCATTATGCAGGGAACTACTTTGGGGGTGTCTCGACCTAAAGTGGAATAATTGGGACTGGTCGACCACATAGCCCGCCACTAGGCGATGTGTTAGACGAGAAACTAGTATAGTGGATACACACGTAGATGCAACACGGAAAGGACTTGCGGACAGGGGTTCGACTCCCCTCGTCTCCACCATTGAAATCCACGAAAAAGGTATTGATTAAAAAATCAATACCTTTTTTTGTTTTAATTATTAGAATAAATAATGATGAACCGTATCAGAAGTAACGTAGCATGGTTTTGATAAATAAAACAAAAAATATAAAATAAAACATATCTAAAAAAGATATGTTTTTTTATTTAACATATTAAATTGTATATATTTGGAATAAAAGATATATTTTGATATAATAGTAATTAGTGTATTTACAACAAGGGGGGGAATAGAATGAGTTTAACACAAGATAAATTTGAATTTAGAGACTATGGATATACTATTATATCTAGATTTGAAAAATCTTTAAGAGAGTATTGCAAGACGATAATTAACATGAACTTTGGGGACTACACAGAATGTATACCTAAAGGAGTATTGGATTCATCTCAAAAAAGAAATCAAGAAATATTAGATTTAAGTGAAATGCTTGAAAGTATAGAATTTATACATTTAAAGGAAATCATAGTATACAAAAACAATTACAGTATATTTTTTGACAAGGAAAGATTAGCACAAAAAGACTTCATATATTTAATGGAGAGTTTATATGAACTAAGATGTAAGATAGCTCATATAAGAGGATATTTTTCTAAATTAGACTTAACAGCTTTAATTGAGGAAAGTAAAAAAATAGCAATTAATATGAAGTTCGAATATAAGAAATATATTGAACTTATAGATTCTATAGAAAGAAATCCAGAAGAGTTAATCATAAAAACACCAGTTGAATTTGTACATGATATGAAAGAAGATGTAAAAATACTGAATAATCTACCTATAGCAGACTATGAATATGAGGGTGGGTTTGTAGGTAGAGAAGAAGATAAAAGTAAAATAATAAAAATGTTACAAAATGGGACACATAGAGTAGTCACTATATCTGGTGCTGGCGGTGTAGGTAAATCGGCATTAGCTGTTAGTATAGTAAAAGAAGTACTAGATAGAGACTTGATAAAGTATGATAGTGTAATTTGGGTAAGTGCTAAAGAAAATAGACTTACATATTTAGGTATAGAAGATATAGAACCGACTTTAAAGAACTATGAAGAGTTACTAGATACAATACTCAATGTTATGGAATTTGATATTAGTGAATATCAAAGTATAGATGAGAAAGAAGATGATATAAATACTTTATTCGATTGTTGTGAAAAAGTATTAATAGTGATTGATAATTTAGAAACTATAACTGATGAAAGAATAATAAACTTTATATTAGACTCACATAGAAATACTACTATACTTATAACCAGTAGAAAAGGACTAGGTCAAGTAGAACGAAGATATGAGTTAAAGGAGTTAAAAGAAAAAGAAGCAATTCATCTTTTCAGAAGAATATCAGAAGATAAAAATATTAGGGGATTGAGGTCACTAGATAATGATACAATCAAAAAATATGTAAATAAGGTATATTGCTATCCATTAGCTATAAAATGGGTATTAGGTCATGTGGCTATTGGAAAAGATATAAATAATATAATAGACAATATAAACGAGAGTACTAGTGATATATCTATGTTCTGTTTTGAGCAAATATATAAAGGTCTTACTGAGGAAGCTAAACTTATACTATGTACATTAAGCTTCTTTGAAGATTCAGTACCAAAAGGAATAATAAAATATATTTGTAATATAGATGAAGTTATATTTGAAGACTCAATAAGTGATTTAGTACTGCTATCATTAATTATACCGGAGCAAAAGTTGAACAAAGAAAATAGAGAAATAAATACAGCATACTC
>NZ_JBXKIW010000069.1:0-58098 GCF_056995035.1 Romboutsia sp.
CCTGAGCCAGGATCAAACTCTCAAATAAAAGTTTATCTAGGGCTCAGATACTGTTATATATCTGGCTTTATGTTTGGTTGTTTCAAATTCTATAAATTAACCTACTGTTTAATTTTCAAAGTTCTTATGTGCTCGTCCTGAGTACATTATTAATATTATCATCTATAAAATAATAAGTCAACATTTTTTTAAACTTTTTATATATTTTTATATTATATATAAAAACTATTTATCTCTATCCCCATATTCTTGGGCATAAATCAGTCTTTATTACTCATTTACTTTATTATAATACTCTAATAATTACTTAACTATAGTTTACTATCTAGTAGTTGTAAATTATAATTTTCTATTATATTTATAAGCATTTGTGCATATATAGCTTCCCCTTTTTGATTTTTTTTAGTAGCATATCCCGCATCTTGTAATGCTATTGCTTGCTGT
Organism: Romboutsia sp.; assembly: GCF_056995035.1. Classification (NCBI taxonomy): domain Bacteria; kingdom Bacillati; phylum Bacillota; class Clostridia; order Peptostreptococcales; family Peptostreptococcaceae; genus Romboutsia; species Romboutsia sp. Next base: position 445 of record NZ_JBXKIW010000069.1, read on the forward strand.
TTATAATTTTTAGCATTAAATACTCCATATTCTTCATATCTTTTATTTTCCACTAAAAATTTAGCATGATCTTCTATTGATTCATTCATATCTTTATATTTACGAAATTTAGCTTTTACTTTGTCATTATAATTTTCTGATGTTATAACTTCTATAGTTTCTCCATCCCAGCTCTTATCTGCCTTTATTCCAAATAAATTATTACTGTCCTTTGTTAATTCAGATTCACCCCATCCTGATTCTAGTATAGCTTGTGATATTGTTATCGATGGAAATATGCCATACTTTCTGTAACTCTTTTTTGCACCTTTCTCAATCTCAATTATAAAATCCTTCTTACTTTCTTCTAGTTGTATATCTTTAGCTTCATTTATATCTTCTATGTAACTTGTAATATTAAAGAGCGCGCCTATACTTACTATTATACATATTGTAATTCCAATTTTTCCTATGTACATCTTAATATTCTTTTTTATCTTTCTGTATTTACCTAAATGTTTAAGTTTCTTCCTACCCATTGTATCCCCCTATATTTTTGATAATATAATTATATTCCTAAAAAAATAAAAAGAGGAGAAAAATTTTTCTACTCTTTTTATTTGGATTTTAATTCAATCCATGCTCTATCATATATTTTTATATCTTTCCCTATATCTATAAATGTTTCACTCTTATCTAATATTTTTTTTGAAGGATATGCTACTGGGTTATTAGTTATTTCTTCATCTAATAACTTTAATGCATCAGTATTGGGTATAGAATAACCTATGTATTCTGCATTTATCTTTGCATTTTCAGGTTCTAATAAAAAGTTTATAAACATTTCTGATTCCTTTTTATTTTGAGCTGTGGTTGGTATACACATAGCATCCACCCATTTATTAGTTCCTTCTTTAGGTATAGCATATCTTAGATTTTGATTTTCTTCCATTAAAGTAACTGCATCTCCAGAGTAAATTATACCCATAGCAACTTCTTCTCCTAAAAGTCTATCCTTTCCTTCATCATTTACATAAGCCATAACTAAATCCTTTTGTTCCATAAGAAGCTCTTTAGCTTCATTAACTTCTTTTGGATTCGTGCTGTTAAGACTATATCCTAACTTTTTTAAAGCTATTCCCATAGTATCTCTAACTGAGTCAAACATCATTATATTCCCCTTATATTTTGGGTTCCATAATATATCCCAGCTATCTACAGGTTCTTCTACCATTTTTGTATTATATAGGATTCCAAATGTTCCCCACATATACGGTACACTGTATTCATTATTTTCATCATATACAGGATTTGTGAATCCTTTTTCTATATATCTAAAATTCGGTATGTTTTTAAAATCTATCTTTTGAAGAAGGTCTTCATTTTTCATTTTTGCTACCATATAATCTGACGGAAAAACTAAATCATAGTTTGTGCTTCCGCTTCTAACTTTTTGGTACATCATTTCATTTGTATCATAAGTTTCATAAAGGACATCTATACCTGTTTCTTCTTCAAACTTAATTATAAGTTCTTCGTCTATATAATCTCCGACATTGTATACATTAAGAACTTTCGTTGAGTCTGTTGAGCTATTACATCCTGTCATGAAACTTACACTTAATACACCCATAGTTAAAATAGATATTATTTTTTTTGATATAGCCATTATTCATCACCTCTTACTAAAGATTGTTTTTTATTCGATAGTAAAAGTAATCCTAAAACTACAGCAAACATTATCGTAGACAATGCATTTATTTCAGGTTTTATACCTCTTCTGGCCATTCCATATATTTCTATAGAAAGGTTACTTACTCCGTTTCCAGTATTAAAAAAACTTATTATAAAATCATCTATAGACATAGTAAATGCAATCAGAAATCCCGATACTATTCCTGGCTTAATTTGAGGTAATATTACTTTTCTAAGAGCATATATCGGTGTTGCTCCTAAATCCATTGCCGCTTCCTCTATATTTTGAGGCATCTGCTTTATTTTAGGTAACACAGATAGTATAACATATGGTATATTGAACATTATATGTGCTAAAAGCATTGTAGTAAATCCAAATTCCATACTCACAAATGCAAATAAACTCATAAGAGCTACTGCTGTAACTATGTCTGGATTTAATACTGGAAGATAGTTAATATTTAAAACTAACTTTCTAGATTTAGATTTCATCTTATGTATACCAATAGCACTTATCGTTCCAACAACTGTAGCTATTACTGATGAAAGTATAGCTACTATAAGGGTATAATATAGCGCACTCATAATACTCTCATTATGAATTAACCTTTCATACCATTTGAATGTAAACCCGCCCCAGTGAGCCATTGATTTAGAATCATTGAAAGAAAATACAACTAGTGCAAATATTGGTGCATATAAGAATAGAAATACTACAAATAAGTATATATTAGAAACTACTTTCTTTAATCTTAAAATAATAACCCACCGCCTTCCTTATCAGATTCATTATCAAATTTAGCCATAACAGCCATAGATATTAGTATAACTATCATCATAAATATAGATACTGCAGACCCAAAGTTCCAATCCCCTACTACTGTGAATTGTTGCTCTATTAAATCTCCAATTAACATAAATTTACCACCACCTAATAATCTTGATATTGCAAATGTAGTTACAGCTGGCATAAACACCATTGTTATTCCAGATACAACACCCGATAAACTAAGAGGGAATATAACTTTTATGAATACTTGGAAACTATTAGCACCTAAATCACGTGCTGCATTAATTAAATCATTATCCATTTTTAATAATGATGTATATATAGGAAGAACCATGAACGGTAAAAAATTATAAACCATACCAAGTAATATGGCAAAATTAGTATATAAAATTCCTATAGGCTCTACTCCAAATATACCTAGAAAAGAATTTAATAATCCATTTTTTCCAAGTATAGCAACCCACGCATATGTTCTTAAAAGGAAATTCATCCACATAGGTAGGATGAATAATAATATCAACGTTCCTCTTTTATTTATATGAGCTTTTGAAACTATATAAGCTACTGGATATCCGACTATAAGACATATTAAAGTAGATAGTCCCGCTAATGTAATAGATCTAAAAAACACTTTAAAATATATAGGATCCATTAACTCTTTGTAGTTTGATAGAGAAAATATGTGTCTTCTATCTACTTCTACTGTAAAACTTAAAATTACTACTAGTATTAAAGGGATTACTATAAATATTGAACTCCATATAATGTATGGGTATGCTAAGATAGATTTTTTCTTCATCTTAGTTTTTCTCTTTTCGCATTATATGGATGTCTTCTGGATATATATCCATTCCTAATTCTGATCCAATTTCAGCAGCTTTAGTATTGTGAAGTATCCATTTTCTATTATTTTCTTTTACTTCTATTTCATAGTGAACACCTTTAAATACTATCGATGTAACTTTTCCCTTTAACATACCCTCTTTAGTATCAACCATTTTTATATCTTCAGGTCTTATTACAACCTCTATATTTTCATTTTTATTGAATCCTTTATCTACACAGTCAAATTTAACATTACAAAATTCAACTTTAAAATCATCAAGCATTGTGCCCTCAAATATATTACTTTCTCCTATAAATCTAGCAACAAATGAATTTTTAGGCTCATTATATATATCTTCTGGAGTACCCATTTGTTGTATCTTACCTTTATTTATTACTATTATAGTATCAGACATGCTAAGCGCTTCTTCTTGATCATGAGTTACAAATATGAATGTTATTCCAAGTTTTTGTTGCATTTTCTTTAACTCCATTTGCATTTCTTGTCTCAACTTTAAATCTAGCGCTCCTAGAGGTTCATCTAATAAAAGAACTTTAGGCTCATTTACTAACGCTCTTGCTATTGCTATTCTCTGTTGCTGACCTCCACTTAAAGAGTCTACTGTTCTATTTTCTTTACCTTCTAGGGAAACTAGCTTTAACATCTCTTTTACTTTTTTATCTATTTCATTTTTAGGCAACTTCTTAATTTTCAACCCAAACGCTATATTCTCGTACACATTCAGATGTGGGAATAAAGCATATTTTTGAAATACCGTATTTACTGGTCTTTGATATGGAGGAAGATTATTCATTTCTTTTTCTTCAAATAAAACTTTTCCTCCATCTGCATATTCAAATCCTGCTATTATTTTTAGTATTGTAGTTTTTCCACATCCACTAGGTCCTAGCAGAGTTAAAAATTCATTTTTCTTTATATCTAAAGATAAATTATCTAAAACTGTTAAATCATCGTATGTCTTAGACAAGTTTTTTAATGTTATTATATTTTCTATCAATTATTAGCACCTCTTTTCTAGAATGACGGCGGAGTACTCACCCAGATAACTTTTGCAGTCGTTTTTCCTGGATTTGATATATAATGATTTGCCCTTGGTTTAAAGTAAAAACTTTCACCTTTTCTTACCTTGCTCTTTTTCTCACCTATATGAACATATACTACTCCTGAAAGTACATAGCCGAACTCTTCACCTTCGTGAGGCTTTTCTTCTTTATATTGGCCACCTGGTTGTAGCGTTATTATTACAGGCTCCATTTCATTTTTTTGAGAGTTTGGTATCAACCATTTAAATGTGTATTTTAACTCTTCATCCTCAGTTTCAAACATGTCATCTCTTGTGAAAGAAATTCTTTCATCATCTATTTCGTTAAAAAACTCCCTTAAATTTGTACCTAGTATTTCAAGTATATCTATAAGGGTAGCAATGGATGGTGATGTTAGATTATTTTCTAGTTGAGATATGAATCCTTTTGACAACTCACATCTATTTGCTAATTCTTCTTGAGTTAGCTGTTTTTCTATTCTCATTCGCTTTATTTTCTCACCAATATCCACAGTTCCACCTCCTAAGTATTTGTTATTATATCTAAACACGATGTTTAAAATATCTAAACAACAAAACTTATTATATAAAAGTTCATGTTATAATTCAATAGTTTTTAACCTTTTTTTTATTTTTTATTTAATCTGAAGAATATAGCATTTTAAACAGTTTATCTGAATCATTCAATTAAATATGTTTATATTAATATTTATAAAGTTTAGTATACCTAATTTATATAATTTAATTATGAGATTTCATTTTTTATAAATCCTTGCAATTGGTACTTTTTGGTATATTCTAGTTATGTTCTATTTTTATACTTATTTTCAATAGTTTCCTATGATTTTGCATAAAATATTTGTATATTATATATCTGATATATATGGTATTATATAGAATTATGACTATTAACAAGAATTAGAATTAAGGAGATGTACAATTTGATAAAAATAGGCGATTTTAATAAACTGGAAGTAAAAAGAAAAACTGATTTCGGATACTTCTTAGATGCACAAACAGGAAATACAAAAGACGATGTATTACTTCACAACAGACTACTTGATAAAAATAAAATTGAAGTTGGAGATACAGTAGATGCTTTCATATATAAAGATTCTGAAGGTAGACCTTCTGCAACTTTAGTAGCTCCAAAAGCTAAAATTGAGGAAGTGGCTTACTTAAAGGTTGTTGCTCACACTCAAATAGGTAGCTTCATAGATATAGGTCTTCAAAAGGACATCTTAGTTCCTTTCAAAGCTAAAACTTATGAATTAGAAAAGGGATGTAGATACTTATTCTATATATACTTAGATAAAACAGGAAGACTTGCTGCTACAACTGACATAGATTCGCATCTTACTACTGACCATAGCTACAATATAGGTGATAATGTTACAGGTATAGTTTATGGATTCCAAACTAACAATTCGGTAATGATATGCATTGATAATAAATATGCAGGGGTTATCCTTCACAACGAATACTTTACAGAATTAAAAATAGGTGATGAACTAAATCTTAATGTTATAAAAATATATGAAGATGGTAAACTAGGTCTTTCTCCTAGACAAGGTAGAAAAGAAGAACTAGATTCTATCGAGAGTAGTATTATGAGTTACCTTGAAGGTGCTGACGGAAATATGAGATTTAACGATAAAACTAGTCCAGAAGAAATATCTACTGTATTTAATACTAGTAAAAAGAACTTCAAGCGTGCACTTGGGGTATTAATGAAAAAAGGATTGATTACTCAAGATGAAAATGGAACTTCTTTAAAGTAGTCAACAAATAATAAAGGCTAGTAAGGGTTAAATCCTTTACTAGCCTTTATTATTCCATTATATTCTATTTACTTTAGTCTTTATTGCAGCTTCTTTTACAGCTTTAGCTACATTTTCTACTACATCTTTATTAAATGCATCTGGTATTATATAGTTTGGAGAAATTTCTTCATCTTTTATAGTATTAGCTATTGCATATGCTGCAGCTATCTTCATTTCTTCATTTATTTCTTTAGCCCTAACGTCTAGTGCTCCTCTAAATATTCCTGGAAATGCTAAAACATTATTTACTTGATTAGGAAAATCTGAACGTCCTGTTCCAACTACAAGTGCTCCCCCAGCTTTAGCTTCATCTGGCATTATTTCTGGCGTTGGATTAGCCATTGCTAGTACCATAGATTTTTCACCCATCGTTTCAACCATTTCTTTAGTTAACATATTTGGACCCGATACTCCTATAAATACGTCTTTTCCTATTAAAACATCTTTTAAAGAACCTTTTTCATTTCTTATATTAGTTATTTCTAGCATTTCTTTTTGTGCCCAGTTTAAATCTTCCATATCTTCAGATAAAGCACCTTGCTTGTTGCAGAATATTACATTTTTAACTTTCATACTTAAAAGTATTTTCCCTATTGCCATACCTGCAGCACCTGGACCATTTATTACCACTTCTAAATCTTCTATATTTTTGCCTGATAACTTTAAATAGTTAATTATAGATGACGCTACAACTATAGCTGTACCATGTTGATCATCGTGAAATACTGGTATATCTAATTCTTTCTTTAATCTATCTTCTATTTCAAAACATCTTGGAGAGCTTATATCTTCTAAGTTTATTCCTCCAAATACAGGTTCCATTAATTTAACAGTATTAACTATTTCATCTACATCATTAGTTTTTAAGCATATCGGAAATGCATCTACACCTGAAAACTGTTTAAATAATATCGCTTTACCTTCCATAACCGGTATAGATGCATCTGCTCCTATATCACCTAGTCCAAGTACAGCACTACCATCACTAACTACTGCAACCATATTACCTTTAGATGTATATTTATATGCATTTTCTTTATTCTTATGTATTTCTCTGCACGGCTCAGCCACTCCCGGTGTATAGGCTATTGATAAATCATCTCTATTTTCTACTTTAACTCTACTTTCTACACTTATCTTTCCTTTGTTCTCTTCATGCATTTGAAGCGCTAGTTGTGAATAGTTTTTACTTTGCATAAGCTTCTCTCCCTTTTTCATATATATTATTTCCATAGCTATCTATAGCTACAATTAACTGTAAGTCCTTTACTTCTAACTTCCTTATCGCTTCTGCTCCTAAATCTTCATATGCAATAATCTCACATGATTTTATAGAGTTTGATATGTATGCTCCTGCACCACCAATAGCTGCAAGATATACTACTCCATATTTTTTCATTGCCTGTATTACTTTTTCATCTCTTTTTCCTTTGCCTATCATAATTCTAAGACCTCTCTCTAACAAAGGAATTGTTAAATCATCCATCCTATAACTTGTAGTAGGTCCTGCTGATCCTATGATTTCGCCTGGCTTGCTAGGTGTTGGACCTACATAATATATAGCTTGATTATCTACATCAAATGGAAGTTCTTCATTATTGTTTATACATTCTATTAACTTTTTATGAGCAGCATCTCTAGCTGTATAAATTATTCCACTCAAGGTAATTACATCTCCATATACTAATTCTCTTGCTTTATCTTCGCTAAGTGGCATCTGTATATTTATCATATCCATTCCCTCCCTATATTACTGCTTTTTTGTGTCTTGATGCGTGGCAATTTATATTAACCACAACTGGTAAACCTGCTATATGTGTAGGAAAAGTTTCTATATGTACGGAAAGAGCAGTCGTGTTCCCCCCTAAACCTTGAGGTCCTATACCCAATTTATTTATCTCAATTAATAATTCTTTTTCCAAGTTTTCTATATTTGTGTCCTCATTATAATTACCTAAATCTCTAAACAATGCTTTCTTGGCTATCTGTGCACATTTATCAACCGTACCTCCTATACCAACTCCAACTACTATTGGAGGACACGGATTCGGCCCAGCCTCTGACACTGTATCTATTATAAATTTCTTTATTCCATCTATCCCATCTGATGGTTTAAGCATTTTTAATTTACTCATATTCTCACTACCAAATCCCTTTGGTGCAAACTCAATAACAATTTCATCGCCCTTTACTATTTCATAGTGAATAATTGCAGGAGTGTTATCTTTTGTATTTAATCTAGTTATTGGATCTACAACAGATTTTCTTAAATATCCTTCTTCATATCCTTGTCTAACACCTTCATTTATAGCATCTTCTATTGTATCACCTTCTACAACCACATCTTGACCTAGTTTTACGAAAAATACAGCCATTCCTGTATCTTGACATATTGGTATATTCTTTTCTTTTGCTATCTCTGTATTTTCCAATAATATATTTAATATATTCTTACCTAATGGACTTTCTTCAATCTCTAGACTTTTATTTATTGTATTTACTACATCTTCACCTAAATAAATATTAGCTTCAATACATATTTCTTTTACTTTTTCTGTTATTTTATGAGATTTTATTATTCTCACTCGAACATCCCCTATCTTTTTTCTATTAATATTCGTTTTTATACTTAAACTTTATCATTTTTTCTGTTTTTTAACAAGAGTTTAATATTTTTACCTATATTTTCAATTTATACTATTTTTGTCAGATAATTTATTTATATTTTAAATAGTTTATTAAACAATATATATTATAATTAAGTTTTACACTTTCACTATATCGTGACTTTTGAAGTTACTTATTTTATTGTAGTTTGATTGATTTACCTAATACAGATTATTTTTTACAATATACAAATACTAATTTACCATAGTTTAATTATGTAATTAAAATTTACAATATATTCAAATTCAGCATAAAAAAACTTTATATGTTAATTATAGTGTATAACCGAATATTTTAATGGAGGATAGAAAAATGGACTTAATTTATAATATAGCTTTTATTCTTATACTTATAGGTGCCCTCAACTGGGGTCTAGTAGGTTTAATACAATTTGATTTAGTTTCAGCTTTACTTGCTGGAGGTGGAAAATTTGGTAATATAAGTACTGTAAGTAGAATAGTTTATGGATTAGTTGGACTTTCTGCTTTATATGTAGCAACAGAATTTTTCATTAAAATGATGTAATTAAAAATTTTAATATACAAAAAGGAGGATTTTATTAATCCTCCTTTTTAGTGCTATTTTATAATATCTTCGAAATTAGCATTTACTATACTTTGTAAGTCTATTGGTGAAATTTCTACTTGATATCCTATTTTTCCAGCGCTGACTATAATAGTTTCTAAGTTCTCTGCACTTTCATTTACAAATGTTTTATAAGACTTTTTCATCCCTATAGGAGAACATCCACCTCTTATATACCCTGTAAACTTGTTTATATCATTTATATTAATCATTTCGATGCTTTTTTCTTTAGCTACTTTAGCAGCTTTTTTTAAATCTAAATGTTCATTTACAGAAATTACGCACACATATATATTTTTACTAGCTCCCATAACTACTAGTGTTTTATATACCTGACTAACATCTTTTCCTATTTGCTTTGCAACTTCTACACCATCAATATGCTCTCCCTTTTTAACTTCATAAGAGTGCATATTATATTTTATATTCTTAGAGTCTAAAATTCTCATTACATTTGTTTTTAATTTTGACATTCTTTATATTTCCCTCGTATACTCTTTTAACCATTCTTTTTCATTATCATTTAAGAATGGTGATATCTTATTATAGACCTCTTTGTGATAATTATTTAAATAATCTTTTTCATTTTGTAGTAGTAAACTTCCATCTATAGCATCCACATCAATTGGTGCAAATGTAACTACTTCAAAATCCATAAATTGACCATATTCATTTTTTTCTGCTTTTCTTACTACTATTTCATTTTCAATTCTTATACCATGAGAACCCTCTACATATACACCTGGTTCATTAGTTGTTACCATACCTTCTTCAAGTACGCAACTATCATCTCTATCTGGGACAACTCTCCATCTAAACCCATTTGGAGCTTCATGAACATTTAATACAAATCCTATACCATGTCCTGTTCCACACTTATAATCTATTCCTAAGTCCCATAATGGACCTCTTGCAAGTATATCTAAGTTATATCCCCTACACCCGTGTAAGAATTTAGCCATAGATAATCTTATCATACCTCTAACAACATTTGTAAAGTGATTTTGAACTTCTTCTGATATACAGCCTACAGCTATTGTTCTTGTTATATCAGTAGTCCCGTCATAGTATTGCCCGCCTGAATCTACTAAAAATAAGCCTCTAGCCTCTAGCTTATAATTACTTTCTTCAGTAGCACTATAATGCATCATAGCGGCATGCTCTTTATACGCTGCAATCGTTCCAAAGCTAGGTTCTATAAACTTATCTTGCTCTCTTCTTAAATCTTCAAGCTTTTGAGTTGCACTTAATTCTGTAATTTCCATCTTACCTACATTAGTTTTTAACCAATACATGAACTTAGTAAATGCTACTCCATCCTTTATATGACTATTTCTTATATTTTCTAATTCTACTTTATTTTTTATTGCTTTAAACATTATAGTAGGATTAGTAGCTTCTATCTTTTGAATATTTTTAGGTATATTATTATATATTGCATAGTTAACTTTATTTGGATCAAGTAAAGCCACTTCACCTTCATTAATACTTTTTACAAATTCATATACTGAATCATAAGGCTTAATTTGAACATTTTCTTTACTGAATTCACTTTTTATTTCATCATTTAATTTATTTTCATCAACAAATAAGTAAACATTCTCTAGTTCTATAACGGCATAAGAAAGTACTACTGGATTAGATTTTATATCTCCACCTCTTATATTAAATAGCCATGCTATATCATCTAATGATGCAATTATATGAGTTGTAGCTTTCTTTTCTTTCATAGCTTCTCTTACTCTAGATAATTTTTCAGAAAAACTTGCTCCCGTATACTCAATACCCAATAAAAATGCCTTTTTATTAGGTAGACTACATCTCCCTTCCCATACATCATTTACCAAATCACAATCATATTCTATAGATATATTTTTAAATTCTAACTTACTGGCTAGATTTTGACCTTCCTTTGCGCATATTACCTTACCATCAAATCCTAATCTTGAATCTTTAGGTATAGAATCTACTAAATATTGTTCTATCGTTGGTATACCCTCTTCACCCATCTTAAATAGTTTTATATCACTATTTTTCAATTCATTTTCAGCTTGTATAAAGTATCTTCCATCTGTCCACAGACCAGCTTCGTCTTGAGTTACTATAACTGACCCTGCAGAACCTGTAAATCCTGATATAAATTCCCTAGATTTAAAGTACTCTCCTACATATTCACTTTGATGATAATCTGAAGAAGGTATCATATAAGCATAAATATTTTTTTCTTTCATTATACTTCTTAATTTTTCTACTCTTTGTTTTATCATGTTTTTACTCCCTTTTTTATAATGTTTTACTATGTATATTATTTATTATTTTCTATTTATTTTATATTAACATACTTATATCTTCTTTTTTCAAATCAGTGGAATTATTTATTATATTTTTAACTTCTATTGGATAATTTCCTAATATAAAAATTTTTTCTCCTAAAAACATAGCTTCTTCAATATCGTGAGTAACAAATATTACAGTTCTTTTTTCTTTTTCTAATATTTCTTTAAAATTATCCATTATTATTTTCTTATTTTTTATATCTATAGACTTAAATGGTTCATCCATTATTATAATTTGAGATGGATATATAAATGCTCTAGCTATATTTATTCTTTGTCTAAGCCCACCACTTAGCATTTGAGGATAATATTTTTTATAATTATAAACTTCAACCATATCTAAATATTTGTCACATAGTTTATCCAATTCATTTTTATTATAATGCTTTTTTATTACTAATTTTATATTTTCTTCAACTGTAAGCCATTCTATTAGTCTATCATCTTGAAAAATATAACTCATACCTATATTTTTTGATATGTTAATTTCATCGCCATCATTTTTTATTATTCCACTTATTATATTCAAAAGTGTACTTTTTCCGCATCCTGATTTACCAAGTATACAATTAACCTTATTCTTATAAAATTCTATATTAAAATCCTTAAATATTATATTATGTCCATATATTTTATTTATATTTTTAACTTTTAGATTTATCTCTTCCATACAAAAGTGCTCCTTAGTATTTTCTTTTGCGTTATATCTAATAAAACAGATATTAGGACTATAATTACCAACCAAGCAAATATTCCAGATGTATTAAAATTAATTTTTTCAACTTGTATCATTGTGCCTATTCCATAATTTGGTTGGCCATATACTTCTCCAGCTATTACGATTTTCAATGCCAAAGATATTGTTGAAGCTATTATAGATGATAATCTAAAAATTATGGACGGAAAATAAATTTTTAAAATCTTATCTTTTAAATTTATTTTATATACATTAGTCATTTCTATTAAACCTTTATCTACATCTATCATAGCTCCTAAAATACTCTCATATAAAATCGGAAATGTTATCATAAATCCTACAATAAAAGGTGCACTATCTTTATCAAACCAAATTAAAGTTAATACCACTAATATCATCATAGGTATTGATTGCGCTAAAGTATTTAAAGGTTTAAAAAAATTTCTTACCATTGTACTTATATATGCTAAAACACCTATTATAATTGCTAAAAGTAACGCTACTATAAAACTTACTAAACTTCTTCCTATTGAAAAAAGTATATCTAAATAAAATCTTTCTTGTGACATAATTTCTGTTAGACTTTTAAGTGTCTGATCTATGGTGGGTAAATATATATCATTTTTTATTAACAAAGCTATAACTTGCCATAAAAATAAGAGAATAACACATGATAGTGTTACCTCTAATTTATCTTTTTTCAAAATATTTCTTCCTGACTTTGTATTGTCTTTCAAATTATTCTTGTACAAAGTAGATTCCTTCATCTGGTAGTTTTCCTCCTACTGACTTTGAATCGAAATCAAATAAACTTTGATAATAATTATTGTAATCTTCTATCATATTTTTTACTGGTGTAAACTTTAAATTTGCTCTTTCTATAGATTTTCCTACAACTGAAGGTTCTATAGACACACCTATTTTTTTTGCATATTCCCCAGCTTCATTTCCATTTGTATTTGCCCAATTTATACTATTTGATATTTGACCTAAAAATGCACTTATAAATTCCTCATTCTCCTTTGCAAAATCAGATTTAACTATTATTGTTGATTGCGGATATCCTTCTTTCGAATCACTAGTTTCTTTCCATGCATCATTTAAACTTTTTACTATTTTTATATTTGGATTTTTAGCCATTAAGGTTGTCAATGCTGGCTCTGGAACAAATCCTGTATCTGCTTTTCCTGTAACCATTAAAGGTATTAATTCACTTGTAGAGTTTACATAGTTAAAGTTTATACTTTCTGTATTTATCCCCTTATTTTTTAATATACTTTGGACTGTAATATCTGGTGTTAGACCTTTTCCTGTATTCCACACATCTAGTTCTTCTAAATCTTTAAATTCATTTATATCTCTAGTCGACACTAGATAAAATGATCCATTTCCTACAGTTCCTACTATTTGATAATTAGAAGTTTTATTGTATGCAATAGCTGCCATATTGGATGGAACTATTGCTATATCCGCTTCTTCTTTCATGACTGTTGTCGAAAGATTCTCTGGCGTTTTTTCTATTGTATATGTAATGTTATATCCTTCTTTTATTTGTGGATTTTCCTTCGCTAATTTTGCTATTGCTATTGATGGCAATCCATCTGGGGTAGATACTTTTATTTCTTTAGATGCTATTGGTTTTTCTGATTCTGAACTATCTTCTGTAGTTTGACTACAACCTACTAAAAATGTAGCCCCTAAGACTACTAATAATATTATTGACTTAAACTTTTTCATATTTTTGTTCCCCCCTCAAATAATCTCTAATCTAATATTTTCTCTTAATTTGCTCAATATTCCTTCTTTTTCGATTGAATTTTTTTATTTAATATTCTTTTTCGTCATTTTTATACCTCTCTATTTTTAGATGTATAAATTATAACTCGAAAATCGTCAATATTACTGGTTTATGTATAACTCACTGCTCTATTATTCATTTTCAGTTATACATTTAAATGTATATTTTTAATAAACCGGGATATAAAAAATTCTTTAATTTAAAATTTATAAGGAAGACTTTTTTGAAGCACATATACGAAAATTATATTTATCCACAGATTTAAAATGAATATAATTTCCTATATGCTATAAAAAATAGCAAACAATAAATATACTATTGTTTGCTACTTAAATTATCTATCTTTTTTTCTTTTTTATTGGTTTAGCATTTTTATTGGCTCTTGGTTTACTAATACTTCTTTCTTTCTTTTCATTTCTATCATTTCCTGAGTCACCTCTTGATGAATTACCTCTTTGCGAGTTATCTCTTGGTCCATTATTACTCTTTTTCTTTCCTGAAGATACTCTATTTGAATACGGTCTTACATCTTTAGGTTTTATTAAGCATCTTTGTCCAAGACCTATTAAATCTTCTCTTCCAGCTTCTACTAATGCTGCATGAACTAAATCATAATTTCTCGGAGCTTTATATTGAAGTAATGCTCTTTGCATTGCTTTTTCATTTTTTGATTTTGGAACATATACAGGGTTCATTGTAAGTGGATCTAATCCTGTATAGAACATTGTTGTAGATAATGTTCCTGGTGTTGGATAGAAATCTTGCACTTGCTCTGGTTGATATCCTGTATCTCTTAAGTATTCAGCTAGCTCAATAGCACTATTTAATGTAGATCCTGGATGACTTGACATTAAATATGGTATTAAGTATTGCTTTTTACCTAATTGTTCATTTATAGCAAAGAACTTTTGTCTGAATTTATCATAAGTATTCCCTGCTGGCTTTTGCATATGTTGTAAAACTTCTTCAGAAATATGCTCAGGAGCAACCTTTAATTGCCCACTAACATGATGTTCTATTAATTCTCTAAGGAATTTGTTATCCTTATCTGCCATGATATAGTCATATCTAAGTCCAGAACGTACAAATACCTTCTTTATATTAGGAAGTTTTCTTAACTTTCTTAGTAATTGTAAATATTCACTATGGTCTACATCTAAGTTTTTACATGGCTCTGGATGTAAACATTGCTTATTTTTACAAGCACCTTGTGTAACTTGTTTTTTACATGCTGCTTTTCTAAAGTTTGCAGTAGGACCACCTACATCATGTATATATCCTTTGAAATCTGGAAGATTAGTTATTCCTACAGCTTCATCTACTATAGAGTTTTGACTCCTACTTTGTACTGCTCTTCCTTGGTGGAATGTTATCGCACAGAAAGAACAACTTCCAAAGCATCCTCTCGAACTCACTATACTAAATTTAACTTCCTCTATAGCTGGTATTCCACCATCTTTTTTATATATTGGATGGTAATTTTTTTGGTATGGTAATGCATATACTGCATCTAACTCTGCTCTAGTTAAAGGTGTTTCTGGTTTATTTTGTACAACATATTTATCTCCGTGTTTTTGTACAATTGCTTTTCCTCTAAATGGATCTTGCTCATCATATTGAATTTTGAAAGCTTGTGCATACTTCACCTTATCATCACAAACTTCCTTATATGATGCTATTAATGTATAGTCATCATATATTTCTTCTAAACTATCCGATACATAGCAAGTCCCATTTATATGTCTAACATACTTAGGGTCATATCCATCATTTAATGCATTTGCTACTTCCACTATTTGCTTTTCACTCATTCCATAAACTAATAAATCTGCACCACTATCTATTAACATAGATTTTCTAACCTTATCACTCCAGTAATCATAGTGAGCAAATCTTCTTAAGCTCGCTTCTATACCTCCTATTACTATAGGTATATTTTTGTAAGCTTCTCTTATTTTATTACAGTAAACTATAGTTGATCTATCTGGTCTAAGACCCATTTTTGCACCTGGAGAGTACAAATCTTTATCTCTATGCTTTTTACTTACTGAATAATGATTAACCATAGAGTCCATGTTCCCACCGTTAACTAAGAATCCTAATCTTGGTCTTCCTAATTTCATAAAGTCATCAGTACTTTTCCAATCTGGTTGTGCTATTATACCGACTTTATATCCTGCATGTTCTAATACTCTTGATATTATCGCCGTTCCAAAACTGTGATGGTCAACATAAGCATCTGCTGTAACTATTATAAAATCTAGCTCATCCCAACCTCTATCTATCATATCTTGTTTACATATTGGTAAAAATTTATTTTCCATTAATATCACCTGCTTATTTATCATTAAATTTATTATGTCCTAATTAATCGATACCGAAACCACTTTATTAATTTTTGCATCTAATGTCTAATTATATCACTAAAATGCATTATTTTTAATTATTATTTGAAAATATATTAAATTAACTGTTTTCAAATACAAAAAAAGAACTAGCTTCTACACTAGCTCTTTAATATTATCTTATTCTAACTCATGTAAGAACAATCCACACCTTACCTTTGGCTCAAACCACGTTGATTTAGCAGGCATTATTCCATTATCATCTGCTACATTTATCAATTCCTCTATACTAGTTGGATACATCGCGAATGCTATTTCCATATCTTCATGAACTCTTTTTTCTAATTCTTTAAGCCCTCTTATACCACCTACAAAGTCAATTCTTTTATCTTCTTTAGGATTTTGTATACCTAAAATAGGCGATATTATATAATCTTGAAGAATTGATATATCTAAAGATTTTACTATATCTCTTTTTTCTCTTTTACATTCATTAATTTTTATTTCATACCATTTACTATTTAAATACATACCTATTTTTCCTCTTGAATCTGGTTTGTAATCTTTAGTCTTCACTTCATTTATTTCAAATTCTTCTTTAATTTTTTCTATGAATTCTTTCTCATTTAGACCATTTAAATCTTTTACCACTCGATTATAATCTAGTATCATTAAATCTTTATCTGGTGCAATCATAGCTAAATAATAATTAAATTCTTCGTCTCCACTATAATTAGGGTTTGCTCTTCTTCTTTCTTTAGCTATATTTTCTGCTGATGCACTTCTATGATGACCATCAGCAATATAAAAGTATGGTACTTTTTCAAATTCATCTACTAAATTATTAATACTATTTTTTTCTTCAATTTTCCATACCGTATGTTGTATATTGTCTTCTGTTGTAAAATTGTATAGTGATTCATTTTCTTGAATGTGCTTATTTATTAATTCATTTATGTTTTGCTTCGATTTATATGTGATTAGAATTGTCCCTGTATTTGCATTACAGTATCTTATATGATTTGTTCTGTCTTTTTCTTTATCTGGTTTTGTATACTCATGTTTTTTTATTATTCCATTTAAACTATCCTCTACTGATACACAAGCTACTATTCCAACTTGAGCTCTATCACCCATTACTTGTTTATATATATATATACTTTCTTTTTCATCTTTTATTAAAATATTATTTTCTCTAAATTCATCTAAATTTTCTTTTGCTTTAAGATATACTTTTTCGTCATATTCATATACATCTTCATCTAGATCTATTTCTGGCTTGTCTATATGCAAAAATGAATATGGATTATATCTTGCTAGTATTTTAGCTTCCTCACTATTCATTACATCATATGGAAGTGCACAAACCTTCTGTGCAAGTTTATCCTTAGGTCTTAAGGCCTTAAATGCTTTAATTATAGCCATTCTTATTCCTCCATTCTTTATAAAGCTACACCTACTGAATCATCTATATCAAAATAATCTCTTAGTATATTAACTACTTCGTCTCCTATTCTTTCTTGAGCTTCTTTTGTTGATGCTCCTATATGAGGAGTTACACAAGCTCTCGGATGATTAATAAGTTTCATATTTGTAGTTGGCTCTTCTTCAAATACATCCAGTGCTGCACCTTTTATTTTTTCATTATTTAATTCATCTAATAAATCTTCTTCAGAAATCACTCGACCTCTAGCACAATTTATTAAATATACTCCATCTTTCATTTTTGCTATTTCTTTTTTAGTTATTACCGTTCCTATATTTTTATCATAAGGAATATGCAAAGATATAAAATCCGATTTTGATAACAATTCATCTAACTTGCAAGATTTATACTTATCGTAACCTTCAAATTTTCCTAATATATCATTATAAATAACTTTCATACCTAATGCTTCTGCCCTTTTTGCAACTTCCTTTCCAATCCTTCCAAAACCAATTAATCCTAAAGTTTTTCCGTTGATTTCTGTGCCTTCATATTTCTTCTTTTCCCATTTTCCTTGCCTCATAGTTACATTAGAAATATTTACAAATCTAGATAGTGCAAATATATGACCTATCGTAAGTTCAGCTACTGATATACTACTTGAATTAGGAGTATTTATAACTTTTATACCTTTTTCCATTGCATATTCTACCTCTATATTATCTATTCCAACACCAGCCTTTACTATTAATTTTAGTTTACTATTTTCACATGCTTTATCTATAACCTCTTTGGTAATCTCAGTTACTGAGCGCATAATTATCGCATCAAATTGTCTAAGCTTATTTCCTAATTCATTTTGTTTATAAAATTTTTCTATAACATTAAAATTTAATTCTTTTAATTTATTTATAGCATTTCTATCGAATTCCTCTGTAATTAAAATATTATACAATTTAATAATACCTCCTTTGATACAACTCTATTTATTTTAAAACCCCAATATATCATCAATATTATTTAATAATTCTTTTATATCATCCAAAGTATAGTCACCCATATGAGAAATTCTAAAAGTTTTCTCCTTAAGATCACCATATCCATTAGCAATTTGGCATCCTCTTTCTTGTAATTTTGAATTTAAATCTGATACGTTTATTCCCTTTGTATTTTCTATAACGGTAAGAGTATTTGATAGATAGTTTTCATTGGTAAAAATTTCGAAGTGTTTTTTAGCCCAGTTTCTAACTAGTTCGGCCATATTTTCATGCCTTTTAAATCTGTTGTCTAGGCCTTCTTTTAAGATTTCGTCTAGCTGATAATCTAGTGCAAACATGTGAGAAAGAGATGGAGTTGAAGGGTATTGGTAATTCTTCTTGATAAGATATTCATACATTTCTAATAAATCAAAATATACGCCTCTGAAAGGTACTTTTCTAGCCCTATGAATTGCTTTTTGAGATAATGTACATATAGCCATTCCTGGTGGTAAGGCTATTGCTTTTTGAACTGATGTTATACATATATCTATTCCTATTTTGTCGGCTTCTATTTTTATTCCACCGGCTGAACTGACTGCATCTACACAGTAGATTATATCATCATGATTTTTTACAACCTCTCCAATTTCTTCTATTGGATTTCTTATTCCGGTTGATGTTTCATTATGAGTTACAGTTATTAAATCATATTCTGCCGTGGAAAGTACCTTTTCAACCATTTCTGGCTCTATCCCTTTTCCCATTTCTACTTTAAACAAATCTGCAGGTACATTATTTGCTACCGCCATCTTATACCATCTATCTCCAAAGGATCCAGAGGAAAACACAGCCGCCTTTTTCGATGTACAGGAGCGTATAGCACCTTCCATCAATCCTGATCCTGACGATGTTGATAAAAGTATTGCACTTTCAGTGTAAAATAATCTTTGCAATTTCTCACTTATACTTTTTTGAAGTTGTGATGCTTCTTTTCCTCTGTGACCTATCATTGGAGTAGACATTTTTTCTAAAACATCTTCTCTAACATCGATAGGTCCAGGAATAAATAATTTCTTATTCATATAATTCCCCTCCTTTGTATTTTGTTTTTTGAATATATTAATACTTATAATAGCAATATTTATTTTATTGCGCAATTTAAAATTTAATTATTATATAATAATTTTTTATTATATAATAATTAAAAAAAGGTAGTCCATTAGGACTACCTTCAAACAATCTTCTATTTTTCTTAGTTGTTCTTTCAACTATTTTAATCTTAATATCAGTTACAGCAGGCTTTTTATATTTAGTACTTATGATATTGTATCTATCTTTTATCACTCATATCAAAAAACTCTATAATTTGATTTTCATGATAGTTTATAACTAAATCAGTTGGAAAATCATTATCGTTTATTATTTTCTCACAATATGTGAATTTTCCTATATCATAAGATATATGAGAGTCTGTTCCCATTATAACTTTAGTATTATATTTTTTACAAAGATTAAGCATAGTAGCTATATTCTCCCATGCTCCCTCTCTAAAAGTAGTAGGACTTAATGATGAGTTATTTATTTCTAATAAAATATTTTTTTCTTTAGCTTTTTTAATAATACGCTCATAATCTACTTTATATCTACTATCATCTAAATGACCTATTATCTTTACTTTTGCATGTTCCATAACTTTAAGTATTGCATTTGTATTTTCTTCTTCACTTCCCCATTGTATACATGGTGGATGCAAACTCGCTATCATATAATCTATATGAGTAAGCATATCGTCAGGAACATCAGTATTTCCTTCAAAATCAATAATATTAGCTTCTATCCCTCTAAGTATTTTTAATCCATCTACTTCTCTTGGAATACAATATATACTATAGAAATAATATGGATGTGGTCCTCCTGGCATACTTGGAGCATGGTCTGATAGCCCTAAATATTTTAAACCTTGTTTTATAGCTACTTGTATATTTTCTTGAACAGTACTATAGGCATGTCCACTTACTATAGTATGTGTATGTAAATCTATTAATCCTTTCATAAATGCCTCCTTAATACTATTTTCATACAGTTAAGGCCATATTGACTTAACCAACATGGCCTTAGATATATTTATTATTTTTGTAAATTTTTAAATTTTTCTTTAAATAATTCTCCTAAAGTTCCTAAAGAATCTTCTACTTCTAAGAATTCAGTTATATCTTCTTCAGGTTCTCTTGTAGCTTCTTTTATAGATACTACCATTCTCTTGTTCTTTGGCTTGAAATCTATAACCATTACATTAACTTCATCACCAACATTTACTACATTAGTAACTTTCATAACTCTTTCTTCACTCAATTCAGAAATAGGTAAAAATGCTTCAACACCTTCTCTTATTTGTACAAAAGCAGCTTTTTCTATAACTCTTACTACTTTACCAGTAACTATCTCATCTAATTTTATTTCATCTCTTATTAAATCCCATGGATCATTGTTTATATCTTTTAGTGCTAATGCTATTTTTTTAGTCTCAGCATCTACATCTAACACATAAACTTCTACTTCTTGACCTTCAGCTAATACAGCTTCTACAGATTCAACTCTTTCCCAAGATAAGTTAGTTAAATGAACTAAACCTTCTAATCCACCGATGTTAACAAATGCTCCATAAGGCATTATTTTAGTAACTTTACCTTCTCTTTTTTGACCAGCTTCTAAAGAGTTAAATAAATTTTCTTTTTCTGCTTTAACTTGAGCTTTATGTGCTTCTCTTTCAGCATTAGCTTTTACTCTTGCTTCTTCTTTTTCTACTTGTATACGAGCTCTTCTTTCTTCTCTTTCTTTATCTAAACGCTCTTGTAGTACGTCTCTATGACTAGCTACTAATCTATTTTTCTTAATATCTAATTCTTTTATATATACTTCTAAATTACGACCTACGTAGCTAGTTGTGTCATTAATAAACTTAGTATCTAATTGTGATATTGGTATGAATAATGATTGTGTGTTATATGTAGCAAATACTCCTCTTTCTATGTTCTTTTCTACATTAACAGTTATTATTCTATGTTCATTGAAAGCCTTTTCTAAATCTTTAAAGTCAGATTTTTTATCTAATTGTAATTTAGATAAGTGTATTACTCCATCTTTATGATAAATCTTTGTTATAACTGCATTTATCTCATCTCCTACATTATATACTTCGTTAGCATATTTCCCTCTAGGAAGATTTAATTCTTTCACTGATATAACTCCGTCAAACCCGTAGTTTAATTCTAAAGCAACTTCATCATTAGTTATTTTAGTTATTTTACCAGTTATAGTTTCTCCAATTTTAACACTGTTAAATTCTTTTTCTTGTTGATCTAATAATTCTTGCATCGATAAGTTATTTGTCATGGTTATCAATCCCTTCATTCTAAGTATCATATTATATATATAAATATTATACCATTAATATTGCAAATACTTACATTTTTATTGTAATATTTTCAATTTACAATTAATAATTTATCCTATTATATTATTTTTATTATATACTAATTTCTTACTATAATATGACCTTAACTTTATCTTTTATATTTATACTTTCTGGTGTTATATAACAGTCATATGCCAATACTTCTACACCATTTTCTTGTGCCTTCTTTAGCGCATCTGCTAATTCTATGTGCATTTTTTTATTTGGAGTAAAATATAATATATTATCCATTTGAACTACAAATATAACATAGGCATTATATCCCTGTTTTTGTGCTTGTATAAGTTCATTTACATGCTTAAGTCCCCTTTCAGTTTTTGCATCTGGAAACATCACTATATCATGCTCTTCTAATGTAGCCCCTTTTATTTCTATAAATGCTTTTTTATTTTCAGTTTCTAAATATATATCAAATCTTGAACTTCCATAAGTTTTTTCTGGTTTTATTAATTTAATTTCTCCATTTAATCCAGGAAGTATTATTGTTTTATTAATTAAAGCTTCATACACCACCTTATTTGGCACTTGAGAATCCATATTTATTAATCTATCACCCTTTCGAACTGATATTAATGAATACTTAGTTTTTCTATTTTGATTGTCACTTTCTTCTAGATATACTGTACATCCTGGAATTAATAATTCTCTACATCTTCCCGTATTTTTCACATGCACTTTTTCAATATTACCATCTATTTCACAATATGCTATAAATCTATTTGGTCTTTCTATAAACTTCGCACTAACTATCTTATTATAATTCATATCTTTACTCCTTTTAGTAATTTCCTATTTTTGTATAACTATTTTTATATTACCCATTATCTTTAAACATAAAAGAGGATATCTCAAAATGATTTTTAAAATCACTTAACAGGATATCCTCTTTAAAATTTATAGTTTAAGAATTCATAATTTATTATTAATGAGTTCTTACTACATTTTTTTTTGTTTATTTTCACTTTTTTCATCAATTACAGATAAAATTTTTTTGTAAGAAATAGTAAAGCAAAGTATTGTAGTAAGCGCTGCCGTTATATCTGCTATTGGGTCTGCTAAAAATACCGCAAATAATTTATCTTGCATAAACATAGGAAGTATAAATAGTAATGCCACTTTGATTCACAGGTTATGCACAACTCCAAAATGAATATAATATACTTATAATCAGAAAAATAACTTTAATCAATATTGATTAAAGTTATCTTGATTGGAGGCGACACCCAGATTTGAACTGGGGATCAAGGAGTTGCAGTCCACTGCCTTACCACTTGGCTATGTCGCCTTAGTTCTTACAATATAATTATATGATTTATCGTATATTTTAGCAACTATTTATTTAATTTTTTCCTATGAAATTTCCGTCAAATTACGACTTTTCAATTAATTTTAAAAATGCGGAGGTTTTAATATTCCTCCACATTTTAATTTACATTTAAATATTTTTAATTATCCTAAGAACATCTTTAAATCATCTTCAACATTAGTTATTCCACTGATTCCAAAGTTTTCAATCAAAACTTTAGCTACATTTGGAGATAAGAATGCTGGTAGAGTTGGTCCTAAATGTATGTTTTTAACTCCAAGATATAATAATGATAATAACACTATTACAGCTTTTTGCTCATACCATGCTATATTAAAAGCTATTGGTAATTCGTTTATATCTTGTAATTCAAATACCTCTTTAAGCTTTAATGCTATTAATGCTAATGAGTATGAATCATTACATTGTCCTGCATCTAATACTCTAGGTATTCCATTTATATCACCTAATTGTAACTTGTTGTATTTATATTTTGCACATCCTGCTGTAAGTATTACTGTATCCTTAGGTAATGCTTTTGCAAAATCTGTATAGTAATCTCTAGATTTAGCTCTTCCATCACATCCTGCCATAACAAAGAATTTCTTTATAGCTCCTGATTTAACTGCATCTACCACTTGGTCTGCTAATGCAAATACTTGATTATGTGCAAATCCACCTATTATTTCTCCTGTTTCTATTTCTATAGGAGATGGGCATTTTTTAGCTTGCTCTATTATAACAGAGAAATCTTTATTATCTTCTGATTCACCTGCTATATGAGTACACCCTGGGAATCCAGCAGCTCCAGTAGTATATAATCTATCTTTATAGCTATCCTTTGGAGTTACTATACAATTTGTAGTCATTAATATTGGACCGTTAAAACTTTCAAATTCTTCTTTTTGTTTCCACCAAGCATTCCCGTAGTTTCCTGCGAAATGAGTATACTTCTTAAATGCTGGATAATAATGAGCCGGTAACATTTCAGAGTGAGTATATACATCCACTCCAGTTCCTTCTGTTTGCTTTAATAATAATTCTAAATCTTTTAAATCATGTCCTGATACTAATATACCTGGGTTATTTCTAACTCCGATATTTACTTTAGTTATTTCTGGATTTCCATAAGTTCCTGTATTAGCAGAATCTAATAAAGCCATTCCATCTACTCCAACTTTTCCAGTTTCTAAAGTTAATCCTATTAATTCATCTATTGTTAAGTTGTCATCTAAAGTCTTTGCTAAAGCACTTTGCATAAATGCATTTACTGCTTCATCATCATATCCTAATGAATTGGCATGCTTGATATAAGCTGACATACCTTTTAATCCATATATTATAAGTTCTCTTAAACTTCTCATATCTTCATCTTTAGTAGCTAATACACCAACTTTTGTTGATTTTTCGTCTAATATTGAATCAATCGAAGTCTCTTCTTTTCCACCTAATATTGCATTTTTTAATTTAGATAATACTCCAACTTTTTCGTCCATCTCTGCGTTAGAAGTTGCATTCCATAAAGCTGCTTCTGATAAGTTTTCTTTATTATTTAATGTATCCATTAGCTCTTTTTTAGTATTTAAAGTCGCTTTAACTCTTTCATAGAATACTGCATCATCAAAGTTTGCATTTGTTATTGTTGTAAATAAGTTTATTGTTATTAAATGATTTACATCATGAGATATTAACTTTCCTTCTGCTCTAAGTCTTGTAGTAACTTCTGATAATCCTTTAGTTGTATATATTAATAAATCTTGCATTCTTGCTAAATCTGGTGATTTTCCACATACTCCAAACTTTGTACATCCTGTACAGCCTGCTGTTTCTTGGCATTGAAAACAAAACATTTTATTTTCCATAACTAAACCTCCATATTTTTAATGTGTATTTCATATACTTATTATATGATATAATAGTATATAGTTCCGTAACACAGGTTACATTATTTATAATATTATAGAAAGTTTGGTGAGAATTATGTTTATGAATAAAGATGATGTTTTAGACTTCTTTAAAGAATCTACTTATAATGTCGTTAATTATTCTAAAAATGATATTATAGCTCTAGAGGGATCTCCTTGTGAAAAAGTTGGATTAGTTTTGAAAGGAAGTGTAGATATAAAAAGAATTTTAACTAGTAATAATGTTATCCATATTTCTTCTTTTAGTGAAGGGGGCTTTTTCGGTGAAATAATTGCTTTTTCAGATACTAATACGTATCCTGCTACAGTTATATCTGCTACATCTAGTAAAATAATGTTTATAACAAAAAATGATTTTATTAGTTTTTGTACAAAGCATCCTGATTTTTTAGCAATGTTTTTAAATGATCTAACTAATAAAATTATAACCCTAAATAAATCTATTACCGGTTTATCTTTAACTAGTATACGTCAAAAAATCAGTAATCATTTACTTAGCGAATATGATATTCAAGGTAACTTATTTATTAATCTTAATATGACAAAGCAAAAACTTTCAGAAAAATTAGGGATTCCTAGACCATCTTTATCTAGAGAACTTATTAATATGAAAGATGAAGGACTTATAGATTACTCAAAAGATGTAGTTAAAATTTTAGATATAAATTCTTTAAGAAGTATTTTAATGGAATAAAGGGGCTAAAATACCCCTTTATTTTCTAACTATTTATTATTTGAACAAGCTGTTTCAGTTTATTTTTTCTATATACTCAAATATAGTTATATTTGTACATTCTTCTTTTTTCTTAGTTAAATTTGATAATGTAACCCCTAGTAATCTAATTTGTTTATCTATATTAATATTTTTTAATAAATTATATACATTTATTCTAATCTCATCCTGTTTATTTATAGAATGTTCTAAACTAATGCTTCTTGTTATTTGCGTAAAATCATCAAACTTAACTTTTAGAGTTACTGTTTTACCTAACTTATCAGAATAATTTAATCTAGTAGCTACTTCTTCGCATATTTCACTCAATATATCCACTACCTCTTCATCATCTATATTTAAATTTCGACTTAAGGTAATTTCTGACCCTACCGATTTTCTTTCTCTGTGAGGTTCTACCGGTCTATAGTCTATCCCTCTTGCAAATTGATAAAAATTATATCCTCTATTTTTAAATATATTCTCTAGTTGATGTAATTCTAAATTTCTCAAATCATAACCTGTTTTTATTCCTAGATTCTTAAGAGTTCTTTCTGTTACTTTTCCCACACCAAAAAATTTATTTATTGGTAAATTATCAAGAAATTCTTGTTTGTTTTTTGGTGTTATTACAGTTAATCCACTTGGTTTTTTATAGTCAGATGCAAGTTTAGCTAAGAATTTATTATATGATACTCCCGCAGATGACGTTAATCCGACTTCTTCTAAAATTTCCTTCTTAATCATTTTTGCTATATCTGTGGCATATTTTATATTTTTTTTATTGTTGGTTACATCTAAGAATGCTTCGTCCAAAGATAGAGGTTCTACTAAATCCGTATATCTGTAGAATATTTCTCGTATTTGATTGGATGCTTGGTGATACACATCAAATCTAGGTCTCACAAAATAAGCATATGGACATCTTTTATATGCGGTTTGAGACGGCATGGCTGAGTGAATTCCATATGCTCTTGCTTCATAAGAACAAGTTGCCACAACTCCTCTACTTTGAGGTTCCCCTCCAACAATTACAGGCTTCCCTCTTAATTTAGGATTATCTCTTTGTTCAACCGATGCATAAAAAGCATCCATATCTATATGAATTATCTTCCTATTATCATCCATTACTATCACCTTTTTTATTTAATATTATTTTGCTTTATGTGCCCTAGTTTCTCTGTCCATAACTTTATTAATAAGGTTATGTTGCATATATTATTATATCAAATTAATATTATTTTGAATTTATTTTATCGTTTTAAAAAAATAACTTGCATTTTTTTTTGAAAACCTTTAAAATAGGTATTCCAAGGAACTAAGTTATTTAGATACTTGATAACCGTATATTTATATTTATTTTTAGATTATATAATTTTATATAAGAAAGACCATACTACCTCGGATGTAGTATGGTCTTATATTTTCTCTATTTCTAACTAATATTAGTTAGCATAGTAAAGATTTTGTGATGGATATTCAGGATCACTTGTAACATCTATACCAAGTTCTCTAAATGTTTGCTCGTCATTTTTACTTAATATAGTAGTAGAATGTGCTTGAGCCCCTTTTAATAAAGGTAATTTCTCAAGTACTACTTGAGCACTTGGATTTGTAACAGCACATATACTAAGTGCAGTTAAAATTTCTTCACAACTTAACTCTGGTGTTCTACTTCCTAATGTTTTAGTTTTTAGGTTTACGATAGGCTCTAGTATCGCAGGAGATATTAAATGAATTTCATCAGCTATATTAGCTAGATACTTCACAGCATTTAATGTAGCAGCTGCAGTTGCATTCATTAAGTCTGAACCTTTACCAGTTAATATTGTTCCATCAGTTAATTCTAATGCAACGGATGGACAAACATCATTCTTCTCAGCAGTTTCCTTTAACTTATTACTATAGTTTCTAGCTGGAATTACAGCTGTTCTATCTTCTGGCTTTAAGTTAAGACCTTCCATTATCATTCTTATTCTTTCGTAAGCCCCTTTATCTACTTGGCCTTTTTTATATTCACAAGCAGTTTTAAAATATCTTCTTATTATTTCTTGTCTTGATGCTTCAGCAACAACTTCATCATCTACTATACCGTATCCAACTCTATTAACACCCATATCAGTTGGTGATTGATATATAGATTCTTTTCCTGTTATTTTCTCTATTATCTTTTTAAGAACCGGGAATAGTTCTAAATCTCTATTGTAGTTTACTGCCATTTCTCCGTATTTTTCAAGATGGAATGAATCTATCATGTTAACATCTTTTAAATCTACTGTAGCAGCTTCATATGCTATATTTACAGGATGCTTTAATGGTACATTCCATACTGGGAATGTCTCAAACTTTGAGTACCCAACTGCATTTCCTCTTTGATTTTCATGATATAATTGGCTCAAACAAGTTCCTAATTTCCCGCTATTGGGTCCTGGAGCTGTAACAACAACTATAGGCTTAGTAGTTTCTATATAAGGATTTGCTCCATATCCTTCCTCGCTTACTATTGTATCAACATCAGTTGGATATCCTTTTGTTGGAGCATGCTTATATACTTTTATTCCTCTACGCTCTAACTTGTTTATAAATACTGTAGTTGCAGGTTGTCCTTCAAATCTTGTTATAACAACACTGTTTACATCTAGTTCATACTTTCTTAAATCATCTATAAGTCTTAAAACTTCCATATCATATGTTATACCGAAGTCACCTCTTATTTTATTTCTTTCGATATCTCCTGCATAAACACATATAACTACTTCTACTTTTTCTTTCATATGTTGAAGTACTTTTATTTTTGCATTTTCATCAAATCCTGGCAATACTCTTTTCGCATGTAAATCTCCCATTAGCTTACCGCCAAATTCTAGATAAAGCTTATCAAAATTATTTACTCTTTCTAAAATGTATTTTGATTGCTCCTCTAAATACTTCTTATGATCAAATCCTATTTTCATATTGCACCTCACTAAATTATTTAATTTTTTTGATAACCGTATATTTATATTTATTTATATTTATGTAAAGTGAAATTCTTACTTAACACTCTAACGGTGTTTTTTTCATCATTTTTCACTTTAAGTTTATATTATACATTTAAGATATAAATATTTCAAGATGATTTTTTTATCCTTTTTTATATAAATTTATTTTACTCATATAAACATTTTTCTATTATAATTTATTCTATATATATAATTCTCTTAAATATAAAATATACTCACTACAATCACATTAAAATCATGCAATTGTAGTGAGTATAATATAGTTTTAAGTTAATTACTACTAATTAGCAGCCACATCCACCATCAAATAAATCTCCATTTGCACAAACTATTAATAATAATATTAAAAATGGTATCCAAGTGCATATATCAATTTCTGCCCAACACTCTTGAAATGCTAAGAATAAGAAAAATAATACTATTATCCATATTCCACTGAATCCGCCATCTCCAAATAATCTGTCTAACATTTTAGTACCCCCTGTTGTATTTAATTTGTAGAGTTTCTACTCTTAACATATACTATGAGAGATACTTTATTTTTGACAGTAATTTATTTAGACCTATTATGCTATTAATCTACACATTTCAACATTCTTTAATTTATAATACATTTCAAAATTAACTGTAAGACATAGTAATATTGGTAGCATTGTCACTATTATATATCATAACCCTCAAAATCGCACTATACTATAATTAAAGAATAAGTAAGCTTGGATGAAAAAATGGGGTATCCCAAAATGATTAAAATTATTTTGAGATACTCCATTTTTTATTATTTATACTTCCATTATAATAGGAAATACACTTGGTCTTCTTTTTGTTTTATGATATAAGAGATGTTCTACTGATCTCTTTACATTATTCTTTAAAATTTGCCATTCTAATACTTCCTTTTCTAAGCAACGCTCTATTTCATCTTTAGATACTTCTTTTATTTTGTTAATCAAATCTTCTGATTCTCTAGCATATATAAACCCTCTAGTTATAACGTCTGGTCCTGCTACTATGCTATAATTTTCTTTATTTATTGCTATGACAATAGTAACCATACCATCTTTAGCTAACTCTCTTCTATCCCTTAGAACTATATTACCTACATCTCCAACTCCAAGTCCATCTACAAATAAAACTCCTGTATGAACTGTTTTAGATGCATTAGCACTTTCGTTAGATATTTCTAGAACTTGTCCAGTCTCCAATGTAAATACATTTGATTGTTTCATACCTAATTTTATAGCTAAATCTCTATGGTGTTTTAAATGTCTATACTCACCATGTACTGGCATAAAATACTTTGGTTTAATTAAACTGTGAACTAACTTTAATTCTTCTTGATATGCATGCCCTGATACATGTATTTCTTCTAAATCCTCGTATATTACATCTGCACCTTTTCTAAATAATTGATTTATTACTCTAGATACTATTTTATCATTCCCTGGGATTGGTGATGCTGATAGTATAAATAAATCATTTGGCTCTATAGATATTTTTCTATGAGATCCATATGCAATTCTTGAAAGACCTGCCATAGGTTCTCCTTGGCTACCTGTAGTTATTATAGTTATTTCTTCACTTGGATACTTATTTAAATCATCTATATCTATAGTATATTCTGGTAGAATATGTAAGTATCCTAATTCCATTGCAACTTTTGAAATATTTTCCATACTTCTTCCACTAAAAACTATCTTTCTATTTTGTAATATTGATGCATCTGCAATTTGTTGCATTCTATGGATATTAGATGCAAATGTAGCTACTATAACTCTTCCTTTTGCATGTGAAAAGATTCTATTTAAGGTTTCTCCTATAGTCTTTTCCGAAAGTGAGTGCCCACTTCTTTCTACATTCGTACTATCTGCCATTAAAAGTAATACACCTTTTCTACCTAATGCAGCTATTCTATTAAGGTCCGTCATTCTTCCATCTATTGGAGTATAATCTATTTTAAAATCTCCAGTATGAAATATAACTCCTACAGGAGTATGTATAGCTAAAGCACATGAATCTGCTATACTGTGTGTTACACCTACAAATTCAACTTTTATATTTTCTAGCTTAATAGTTTGCCCTGTTCTAACTGGCTTTAAATTGACTTCTTTTGCTATATCATGTTCTTTTAATTTATTTGCCACTAAACCCAGTGTAAGTTTAGTTCCATATACAGGCATATTTAATTGTTTCAATATATATGGAATTGCTCCTATATGATCTTCATGGCCATGAGTTAAAAACATTCCTTTTATTTTATCTTTCTTTTCAAGTAAGTATTTTATATCAGGTATTACTAAATCTACTCCATACATATCCTCATCTGGAAAAGATATACCTCCATCAATTACTATTATTTCATCTTTGTATTCTATGGCAGTTATGTTTTTTCCTATTTCGCCAAGTCCACCAAGAGGAATTACCTTTACGCTATCTTTTTCCATAGTCAAAATACTCCTTTCTCTATATTTACATAAACAATTAGTGTATTTTCATTTATTGAAATTATTTATGTTTTTTCCACAGTAATCATTTTCTACTTATTTTTCTCTAAATACATATATTAATTCTACTTTTTATATAAAATTTACTTTTGAATTTAAAAGCTAATTTTTTAAATTCTAAAAACTTATATCTATAATAGAATATTAGATTTAATATAATTTTTTAAAAATCGTTATATTTTATATAGATTTATAATGAAAATTATTAGTACTAAATTATAATATGTATATTATTCGTTCTAGTACTAATTATGAAATAACTGCCATATATTAATAATGTAATGCATGACATTAATTACATGCTTTATTATTTCGAAAATTTCAATTATTCAATGTATTATGTATTTTTGTTTTTTATCAAAGGATTATCTTTTTATATGTAGAATTGTAAGTAAATAAACAAATAATTTTTATAAAGGGTGGGTGCTAAATATGACTAAAATGGTTAAATTTCCTTATAACAACAGAGCTGTTGCAAGATTAGATTCTGATAATGTGGTTCACAACCATCTATATCATCACTGTCCTATTGGTAAAGTTGATGAAAATAACATAGTATACAATCTTTATAATGATCCTATTGGTAGGGTTGATGAAAATGGTGTTATTCATTCTCACCATTCAAATAATAATCCTGTTGGTAAAGTTGATGAAAATGGCTTCGTTCAGGAAAAAAGTTGTTTAATAGCTAGAGTTGAAGGTGACAGAGCTTTATTAGGTGGAAGTGCCTATTTATTATTAATACATGGAAATAGATAATAAAAAAAGGACAGATTTACTGTCCTCTTTTTATTATCTTTATTTTATAAACTGATGTACAAAGTTAATCATCATTGGCTTAAATATACCGCTGTAATCAACAATTTGAGCTATTTGATTATTATTTCCAGTTTGACTATTATAATTTGCAATTTTAAAAGTCAAATATCCATCAACTTCTTCAACTAAATAACCTGCATCTCTTGTATTTGATATTTCTAAGTCTCCCATATCAACATCTAAATCTTTTACTAATTCTTTATTGGCACATAAAATACCAGTTGAATATGTACTTATATCAGTTGCAAAAACTATATACTTCCCATTTATTTTCTTTTCATCTGATTTTATAAATAATCTATTAGTTAAACTACTTTTCATCATGTTCACAGGTATTAAATTAGACTCTGTAGCTTCATCTAAATTAGCTCTTGTTGTTTTAATAAAACTGTCCATATCAAATTTATCAGATTCTATTTTTAATATGTTTAATGTCTCTATATTTTCTTTAGGTATATATTTTGCTACATTTTCAAATACATCATATATATCTTTTATTTCATAATCTTTACTTATGTAATTTTCTTTTATTTCATATTCTTCATCGAATTCCTTAAGTAATTTAGGCAATTCCTCTTTAGTCTCAGCATCTTTTATATTCGTTACAAATGGTATTATCTTATTTGGTTTCATTAAAAATGTTTCTAATGGCTTTATAACTTCATTAGCTTCTGTTATATCACTTTCTTCAAATGCCACTTCTATACCATCCTCTAAAAATGCCACTTCAACTTCCATTTCATACTCTTCTTCATCTATTACATTACTTCCTACTGGATACATTACCACTAACTTACTCTTGTCAAATACATATCCAAATGAATAATCTATTTCTAATTGTTTTTTCATTTGTTTTCTCCTTATCACTTATGATGTAAATATATTATCATAGTTTTAGTATGTTTTATAGTACATACATATTATAAACGTTTGTTTTTAATGTTAATACCACTTTTATTTATTTTTATACGTTTTATAAAAATAGCACAAATTATAATTACCCCAAATAATCCTGATACTGGATAAATAAGCTTAACTAGCATTGCAAATGGTAGCCTACCTCCTATGATACCTAAAATTGTGCAAACTATAGCTATTATAGTAAATTTACTACTCTTCTCTTCTGAAAAGCTAGTACATACACTCCAAAGTAGAGGAACTGCAGTAGTATATATTCCAGCTATTAACATAATTGAAAACATCATACCAATTATAGGTCCTATTTTGTCCGCCATATATAGAGTTGGTATTTCTTTTATATATATATTTTGTATATCTGACATTATCCCTAGGTTAAGAGCCATAGCTGCAATCATAAATATAACGCCCCCCAGTATCCCACCCCAAATACAAGTTTTCCTATTTTTAGCTGTAGATCCTACACCAACTAAAAAAGTTGTAGCTATTATTAGATTAAGCCCGCTATATATAACACTCGTCACCCACCAACTATCTACAGCTTTAGTTACATTTATGTTAGAAATTATTTGATTTGTAGACAAGAATGTTTCATAATTTCTTGATATAGTTACTATGCCAACTCCAACTGATATAATCACAATCATAGGTCCTATATTCCCTAATATGTCTATAATCTTATTCATACCTAATAATACTGATATAAGCGCTAATATTGCTAATATTAGAGAGCCTATATTTTTATTTATACCATAATATTGATTTATTGAAGCTCCTGCTCCTGATATCATAACTATAAAACTACAAAGGAAAAATATAGGCATAAATATCTTGAAAAATCCACCTACACAATTCCCACATAAATATGTAAATATATCATTGCTTGATTTTAATCTTACAGTCTTTCCTATTTCTAGCAAGCTTGCGCCACAATAGGCTAGTATTATCATACAAATCATATTAGATAAAATACTTATCATTCCATGAGCTGAAAAAAATTGCATGATTTCTTGCCCTGTCGCAAATCCCGACCCTATACATACCGATATGTATGTTCCTGCAAATTTCATAATTTCTTTAAAGTCAGTATTCTTACTCATAATTATGCCGCCCCTCTCTATTTATTTGTTCAAGCCTCTAATAATTTATATGCTTATTCAATGTTATTAATATCTGAAAAGCAAAAAGCTTACTCAGTTATTTAACTTAAGTAAGCCTTTTGTTTTTTGTATTTATATTAATGTTTATTGAAAAACAATCTTAACTTCATAAAAATAATTCCTATATAACACTATCGTTTTTTAACTATTATTACTATGCTATTTGTTTTTCAGATTTTTTGTTATATAAATCGATATCTAAATCTTTTTCACTATTTGCGATTACTAACGTACAAACATTATCTCCCATTACGTTTACTGTAGTCCTAAACATATCTATAATTCTTTCAACACCCATTATTAATCCTATACCTTCAAGTGGAAGACCTACTGATTGAAGTACCATAGATAACATTATCATTCCTACCCCAGGAACTCCTGCTGTACCTATTGATGCTAAAGTTGCAGTAAGTACTATTGTCATCATTTCACTCATACCTAAGTTTATTCCATATATTTGAGCTATAAAAAGTGCTGCAACACCTTGCATTATTGCAGTTCCATCCATATTTACAGTAGCTCCCATTGGTATTGTGAATGATCTTGTTGCTTTTCCTACCCCTAATTCTTCCATTATTTCCAAACTTACTGGTACAGATGCATTACTTGATGCAGTCGAGAATGTAACTGCTGCAACTCGTGTAAATTTCTTCAAGAATGGCTTAATTTTCTGCTTTGTAAATAACTTAAATAGTCCTCCATATACAAGTGATACATGTATTAACAATCCTAATAATACAACTGCTACATATTTTAACAATGCAAATATCGCATCTGTTCCAACTGTTGCAAAAGTATCTGCTACTAGTGCAAATACACCATATGGAGCAAATAACATTATTATATTTACCATTTTCATACATATTTCATTTGCACTTTCAAACAATACCTTAACAGGCTCTGCTTGTTTTCCTACTACATTTATTGCTATACCTATAAGTAGTGCAAAAAATATAACTTGTAACATTTCACCACTTGCTAAAGATTGAATTGGATTACTTGGTATAATATTTAATATTATTTCGACTATTGATTTTGATTCTCCAATTGCTATATCCCCTGAAGCCATACTACTCATATCAAGCCCTAGACCTGGCTTTAATAAATTACCTAGTATAAGTGATATTATTATTGCTACTGCTGTTGTTCCTAGATAAAAAAACATTGTTTTTCCACCAATTCTACCTAATTTCTTTACATCTCCCATAGAAGCTGTTCCACATACTAATGAAACAAGCACTAAAGGTACTACCATCATTTTTATAGAAGAAGTAAACCCACTTCCTAATATTTTAAATACTCCACCTAGTATTAATGTATCTTTTATATATCCTCCAGGTACTTGTTTTAATATCAATCCGACTATAAATCCTAACAATAAACCCAGTAAGATCTTGCTTGTTAATGTCATTTTTTTGTTCATTATAATTTCCTTTCTTTCTAACCTTTTCTATATTTATATCTTAATTATACACCATATAGAAACTTTTCGCATTAAAAAATAAAGTTTAGTTTACTTTAAATATTATATTAACTTATTTTTTAAAGTCATATCTATATTAAACTTAATTTTCTTAGTATTCCCTAAGAATACCCTCTTAAATTAATCAATATTGCTAAAAATTCATTAATTTAAATAGTATAAACTTTTTTTAACTTTAGAAAAATTATTTTTAAGGTTCTATCTCTAAATATTTATTTATATTAAGACCTTTCAGTTTATATTTTTTAGCAACTAAAAAGGAGTATAAATATAATCAAGAAAATAATTTTTCTAATTTTATATTTATACTCCTTTTTAGTTGTAATTTATTGTTAATAATTCTTTGTACTATTAATTAAAATGGTAATTCTTCCTCTGACACATCTGTCCTTATTCCCACTTCTTCAAATACTTTAGATCCATCAAAATATTTGTTATTTGCATCTTCATTATTAGAACTCTTTCTAGCTCCTGATGAACCTAAGAATTTAACACTGTCTGCCCTTACTTTTGTAATATATCTATTTTCTCCATTAGAATTTTGATATCTGTCTACTCTAATTTGACCTTTAACACATGCCATACTTCCTTTATTGAGATATTTAGCACAATTTTCTGCCTGTCTACCCCATATTTCTATATCTATAAAATCTGCCTTTTTTTCTCCGCCTTGGCTAACATAATTTCTATCTACTGCAATATTGAATTTAGTTAATGGTGAGTTATCATTTCCCACATATTTTATTTCTGGATTTCTTGTTAGTCTTCCCACTAAAACCACATTATTCATATTCATCACTCCTTTATTTTTATATAAATTGTGTATTTTAATAGGATTATGTACAAATAATCATTTTTCATACCTTATTTTACCATTAAAGAATATACATTTAAAAATCGTAAAATAAATAGACATCGTCAACAAAATAGTGCCAATCAATGTCTATTTAATATTTTAAATATTATTATAGTATTTTAATACTATTCTTCTATTAAGGTCTTTATATTGAATACTCTAAAACTCTTAGGATTTAAATTTATACTGAATATTTCATTTTCTTTGAATATACTTTCTAAGTATTTTTTTGAACTATTTTTTATGTCTATTTCTTCTAGTGTATTTTCTTTAAAATCTAATTCTATATTTTGAGTATTTTCATTTCTATTTATCATTACTAGTATTTTTTCTTCTTCTGAGTATCTTATAAAAGAAAATACATCATCATTTTTCACATCTATAAACTTAGTGTCTCCATGTATTAATGTATCATATTTTCTTCTTGTATTTATTGCTTCTTTGTAAAATTCAATCATATCCTCATCTTCTTCTTTCCAAGGATATGTTCTTCTATTATCTGGATCTAACCCACCACAAAGTCCAGCTTCATCTCCATAGTATACATATGGTACACCTTCAAAAGTCATTTGGATTGCAACTGCTAACTTAACCACATCACAGTCCTCATTAAGCTCTGTTTTTATTCTTGATACATCATGTGTTCCCAATAAGTTTAAATTAGATCTGAATGCTTCAGATGGATAATTCTCTTTTATTTCCATAAATTTGTCGTTAAGTTGCTTAGATGTAATATCTCTCTTTAAGAAAGAAAGTACATTTTGTCTAAATGGATAACCCATCACTGAATCTAATTGCTTTCCTGAGAAATAGTTTCTTCTTTCTCCATAACTTATTTTATTGGATGCATCTTCCCATACTTCCCCTGCTAGAATAGCATCTTTATCTGTTTCTTTTAGTTCCTTTTTAAGGATTTTTATAAACTCAGTTGGAAGTTCATCTGCTACATCTAATCTCCAACCTTTAACACCCATGTTAGTCCACTTCTTTATTACACTATCTCTGTCTCTAATTATGTAATCCATATAACTTGGCTCTAATTCATTTACATTCGGAAGTGCCTTTATATCCCACCAACATTTATATTTATATGGATATTGTTCGAAGTTATACCATGAAATATATTTAGAACTCTGTGATTGACATGCTCCAACTTCACCATAGTTTCCATACTTGTTGAAGTATTTACTATCTGCCCCAGTGTGGCTAAATACACCATCTAGTACTATGCTTATACCTTTTTTCTGTGCTTTATCTATTAATTCTTTAAAAGTTTCTTCATCCCCAAACATCGGATCGATTTTTTTGTAATCTGCTGTATCATATTTATGATTACTTGAAGCTTCAAATATAGGACTTAAATATATAATACTTATTCCCAGCTTTTTTAAATATCCAAGTTTGTCTATAATTCCTTTTAAATTACCTCCATGGAAGTCCCATCTAACAATGTCCCCTTCATTATCTTTTATATACATTGGAGTATCACTCCAATTTCCATATATAAAACTATTTTTTTTGGGATTATTTGTCTTTTTAGTTCTGTTTCCATTATTAAATCGATCTACAAATATATGATACATTACTCCATCTTTATACCAATTAGGTACTTCATAGTCCTCATATGCTGTAATTTGATATTTTTTTATATTTTCATACGAATATTCATATATGTTTCCATCTTCTATGCTTTTTCCATAATATTTTTTTTGATTTTGACCATCTATTTCAATATCTACTTCAAAATAATAAAAGTAAACACCAACTTCATTAAATCCATTAAATTCTCCTTGATAATACTTATTATTCTCTCTTGCTAAACTTATTTTGCTCAATTCTACATTTTCTTTTAAAATTACCCAGGAAATATCAAGTATATTGTAATCTTCATTCGAATTAATCGACAATCTCATACTTTGATTTACCTTTAAGGCCCCAAAAGGAGCCTTATCTTCCCAAGAATTATAGTTTATTATATTTCCCATTTATCTCACACCCTTTAAACCAAATATCATTTGCATACTCAGATATAGTTCTATCTGAAGAGAATATGCCTGAATTTGCTATATTTATTAAAGATATTCTATTCCATTCTTCTTTTTTCTTATATAGTTTATTTATTTCATGTTGAGCTTTTATATAATTTTCTAGATCTCTTAATACAAAATATTCATCATTATACGTTATTAATGAGTCATATATTACTCTACCGTCATTACCCATATTATCTATAAAATCATTTATTAAATCATCTACGACTCTTTTTATATATTTATTTGAATTATATAAATCTAACGATGAATATCCTCCATATTTATTGTAATTTAAGACTTGAGATGCTTTGAGTCCAAATATTATTATATTTTCATCTCCAACTTGTTCATGTATCTCTACATTAGCTCCATCTAATGTTGCCAATGTAATTGCTCCATTCATCATGAACTTCATATTACTTGTACCTGATGCTTCTTTAGTTGTTGTTGAAATTTGTTCACTAACCTCTGTAGCTGGTATTATTATCTCAGCTAAGGATACACCATAATTTTCTACAAAAACTACTTTTATTTTATTTTTAATTCTATCATCATTATTAATTTTCTTAGCCACAGAATTTATTAGTTTAATTATGCTTTTTGCTAAGTAATAGCCTGGTGCTGCTTTTGCTCCAAATATAAATGTTCTAGGCTCCATATCAAAGCCAGGATTTTCTAGTAGCTCATGATATAAATGAAGTATGTGTAGCACATTTAATAATTGTCTTTTATATGCATGTAATCTTTTTATTTGTACATCATAAATAGAGTTTGGATTAATTTCAATATCATACTCTGTCTTTATAAAATCCGCTAACCTTTTTTTATTGTTATTTTTGATATTGCTTAGCTTTTCTAATATTTTTGGGTCTTCCTTGTACTCCTCAAGTTTTTTTAACTCTAAAGTATCTTTTTTCCATCCATCTCCTATTAATTGTGTTATCAAATCACTAAGTTCTTCGTTACAACTTATAAGCCATCTTCTATGAGCAATCCCATTAGTTTTATTATTAAACTTATAAGCCTCATACTCATAAAAATCATTTAGTACTTCATTTTTAAGTAGTTCTGTATGAAGTTTTGCAACTCCATTGACACTATGACTACCCACTATACATAAATTAACCATACTAACACTTTCACAATTAATAATACTCATTCTTTGTATTTTTTGATAATCATCATGGTCATGATTTAGTTCTTCTACATATCGTCTATTTATTTCTTCTATTATCATGTATATTCTAGGAAGTAATTTTTTGATCAGTTCTACAGGCCATTTTTCCATAGCTTCTGCCATTATTGTGTGATTCGTATAAGATATAGTATTTTTAGTTATATCCCAAGCTTTATCCCAAGATAATTCTTCATCATCAAGTAATATTCTCATAAGCTCAGGGATGCATAATGTCGGATGTGTGTCATTTATATGAATAGCTACATTCTTTGATAGGTCTAGTATATTTAATTTATTTTTCTTATACTTTCTGATTATATCTTGTATTCCTGCACTAACTAAAAAATATTCTTGTTTTAATCTTAATAATCTACCTGCATAGTTAGAATCATTTGGATATAAAACCTGAGATATTTCTTCAGTATAGTATTTATAGCTTAATGCATCTTCGTAACTACCTGAATAATTTTTTGCATTTGATGTTAAAGGACCAAAGTCTCTACTTATGATTTCTGATTTAAATAATCTTAGCGTGTTGATATAATCATTATGATATCCAATTATAGGTATATCATAAGGCATAGCCATTACTGGAATGTAATTTGTGTGATGAACTTTTAGCATACCTTTTTCTTCTGATAAGTAAACATTACCTTCAAATTTAACAACCATTGCTTTATTCGGTCTCACACTTTCCCAGATATAAGTTCCTTGAGTAAGCCAGTTATCAGGCACTTCTACCTGATAACCATTTACAAACTTTTGCTCAAACAGCCCACTCTTGTATCTAATTCCATATCCATGACCACTTATACCTAAAGATGCCATAGAATCTAAAAAACACGCTGCAAGTCTTCCCAAACCGCCATTACCTAAAGCTGGGTCACCTTCTGTATCAATTAAATCATCTAGATTTATTCCTATTTCCTTTAATCCGGTTCTAATTGTATTCTCTATATCTAAATTTAATAAATTAGATTTTAATTGCCTTCCCATTAAGAATTCTATACTAAAGTAATAAACTTCTTTTTCACAACATAGTCTAGTATCTATCCATTTTTTAGATATAATGTCTTTCATTACACTGCTTAAAACATTTAATAACTGTTCATTAGTGGCTTCTTCTATTGGTTGGGCATACATACTATACATTTTACTTTCAAAGCTCTGTATAAACTTTTTTTTGCTAATTACGGCCATAAAATCTCTCCTTTAATTTAGCATCTCTTGATATGTGCTTATATAGATTTTAGCTGATTTTTCCCAGCTACTATCTGTATTCATAGCATTTATAACCAGTTCTGTCCATATTTCTTTATCTTTATAAATATCTATGGCCCTTTGGATGCAATAAAGCATATCATGTGCATTATAATTTTGGAAACTGAACCCATTTCCTTGTCCTGTATATTGATTATATGGTTCTACTGTATCTTTAAGACCACCAGTTTCCCTAACTATTGGAAGTGTTCCATATCTCATAGCTAACATTTGACCTATGCCACAAGGTTCAAATAATGATGGCATTAAAAACATATCACTACCTGCATATATTTGCTGTGCAAGTGCACTATCAAATGTTATCCTAGCAGAGACTTTATTTGGATATGTTGAGTCATAATAGTTAAACATAGATTGATATTGATGGTCTCCTGTACCTAGTACTACCATTTGTACATTCTCTCTCATTATCTCTGGCATAATATAAGATATTAAATCTAAACCTTTTTGTGACACTAGTCTAGATACTATACCTATTAAAGGTATGTCTGAATTAACTTCTAAACCTAATATCTTCTGTAATTTAAGTTTATTCTCAACCTTCTTATCAATACTCTTTGCATCGTAATTAACAAATGTATCTTTGTCTGTTGCAGGATTATTTAAATCATAATCTATTCCATTTAAAATACCCTTTAGTTTGTATGAATTAGTTCTTAATAATCCATCTAAGCTTTCTCCATAAAATTCAGTTTGTATTTCATTTGTATAAGTAGGACTTACCGTAGTCACCTTATCACTAAAAACTATACCAGATTTCATGAAACTGACTCCACCGTAATATTCAATATCTCCATTATAAAGATATTCATATGG
Source organism: Romboutsia sp. (assembly GCF_056995035.1). Taxonomy (NCBI): domain Bacteria; kingdom Bacillati; phylum Bacillota; class Clostridia; order Peptostreptococcales; family Peptostreptococcaceae; genus Romboutsia; species Romboutsia sp. Next base: position 42,922 of record NZ_JBXKIW010000069.1, read on the forward strand.
AAGATCTAGTACATTACCTAAGACCTTATTTGAAAATACACCTTGATATTGTAAATTATGAATAGTGTACATAGTTTTTATATTTTTATACTTTTCTATATTGTTATATTTTTCTTTAAGCGTTAAAGGTATCATACCTGTATGCCAATCATTCATATGAATTATATCCGGATAAAAATCAAGAATAGATATGGCTTCTAGCACTGCATTACTAAAGAAAGTATATCTTTCTGCATCATCATCATATCCATAAAGATATGCAATTTCACCTTCTCTCTTAAAGTAATACTCATTATCTACAAAGTAAAATTTAACTCCATCTAACTCCATCTCTAAAAGTCCACAATATTGGTTTCTCCATCCAACCTTTACACTAAATACTGCTACTTCCTTTAGCTTTTCCTTTAAATAATTTGGCATTGTTGAATACTTAGGTAGTATTACTCTAACATCAATACCTTCTTTTTTTAATGCCTTAGGTAATGCATAGGCTACGTCACCTAATCCTCCTGTTTTAGCAAATGGCCAGCACTCTGATGTTACATAAAGAACTTTCACTAAAAATTTCCCCCTCTTACTAAATACATATATTTTTTTCTATAACAATAGGATAATTTTCATCTCCTCTTAATTCTTTTCCTTGAGCTAAGTTTATGTTTTTATCAAATATTACATTGTTTAATTCTGCACCTTCTCCTATAATACAGTTTTGCATTATTACAGAGTTTTCTATAACTACATCTTTTTCTATATGTACTCTTCTAAATATTGTACTATTTTTAACAGTGCCCTCTATTACACATCCACTTGCTATAAAAGAATTTTCTACTTTTGCAGTTTCTGTATATATAGTTGGTGATTCATTTTTTTCTTTAGTTAATATTTTTCTATCTGAATAAAGTAATTCTTTTGCAATATCTACGTTCAAAAGATCATTACTTGCTTCAAAATATGTTTGAACTGATTTTATGCATTTTAAATATCCATTATATTTATATGCTCCAATTTGCTTATATTTAACTAATTCTATTATATAATCTTCTAAGTATAGGTAATCTCCTGTATTTATTAAGTTATATATATCATCTATAAAGTCTGTTCTTTTCATTATATATGTTTCCATATATATATCTGCTCTATCAAATACGCCTATGTTACTACCTACATTTATAACTTTATTATTATTATCTAAGTTTAATGTCAAGTTTCCTTTAAAATCTGTATTTGCATTATCAATATTTTTATATATCATAGTTATATAATTATTAGATTTCTTATGGTATTTTAATGCTTCTGAATAATCCATATTACATATCATGTAACTTGGAGCAACTAAAATATACTCTTCTTCGCTTTTCTTTATATATTCTATATTACATAATATGTTATATATGTCCCCTTTTCTATATTGGTAAATATTTTGAGATTCTGTGTGTTCCGGACTAAATATAGATAAACCACCTTTTTTTCTACTTAAATCCCAATCTTTACCACTATCTATGTGATCTGTTAATGATCTATATTTTTCTTTAGCAAATATCCCAACATTAGTTATACCTGAGTTGACCATGTTAGAAAGAATAAAGTCTATAATTCTATATCTTCCTCCAATTGGAGTGGATGCTATTGGTCTACCATAGTTAAGTTTATTTATATTTGGATCTCCCTTTTTAGTTAAATTTATTAACCCCATACACTCATTTCTCATTGTTACATCCCCCCTTCTAACACTAGTTCATCCTTAATAACTTCGTATTCAGAAACCACATTTATTTCATCATTATTATTTCTTATAATTACATTATCTTCTATTATTGCGCCTTCTCCTATCATAGCTTTTTCTATGATAACATTTTTACCTATCGTCACATTAGGCATTATAACTGAGCCTTTTATCTTACTATTTTCTCCTACTGAAACACCATGAGATAAAACAGATTGCTCTACTGATCCTAATATCATACATCCATCTGCTACTAATGAATTATTTGTAACTGCATCTTTCCCAACATATTGGGGTGGCATAGCCATAGTATTTGTATATATTTTCCATTTAGGATCTTGTAAATCTAAAGTCTCTCTAGATTTTATAAGATCCATATTTGCGTCCCATAAACTTTGTATAGTACCAACGTCTCTCCAATAACCTTTGTATGGATATGCATACATACCTTGATTATCTTCTAGCATTTTTGGTATTAGATTTTTTCCAAAGTCTTCATAATTTAAATTTTCATTTTCAGATTGAACAAAGTAATCTCTTAGCATTTTCCAGTCGAATATATAAACTCCCATAGATGCTAAATTACTTTTTGCCTCACTCGGCTTTTCTTCAAATTCATATACACTTCCATCTGAATTAGTGTTCATTATTCCAAATCTTGATGTTTCATCCCATGGAACTTCTATTACTGCAATAGTTGCTTTAGAATTCTTTTCCTTATGATATTCTAGCATTTTACTATAATCCATCTTGTAAATATGATCTCCTGATAATATAAGAACATATTCTGGGTTATAGCTATCTATGAAATTCATATTTTGATGTATAGCATGTGCAGTTCCCTTATACCAATTTCCTTCTTTTTCATTCATATATGGTTGAAGTACATAAACTCCACCATTTATTCTATCTAAATCCCAATGACTTCCCATACCTATATGAGAATTTAAAATTAATGGTCTATATTGTGTTAGAACACCTACAGTATCTACTCCTGAATTAGAACAGTTACTTAATACAAAATCTATGATTCTGTACTTTCCCCCAAATGATACTGCTGGCTTTGCAATTCTCTTTGTAAATACTCCTAGTCTTGATCCTTGGCCCCCTGCCAAAATCATAGCTAACATTTCCTTTTTCACTATTTATCCCCCTTAAATATTAATTAGTTTATATTTATAATTGCTATATAATTATAGTTCTTGTCTTTTAATTATATTTTCTTTATTATTTGAAATTTCTTCTCTATTAAGAACTACTGTTTTTTTATTCTTTCCACCTATTAGTACCTTTTTATCTTTATCAACTTCAAATTTATTAATATTTATGTTTTTACCTTTTATAAATGTTGCTCCTAATGGAGGAACTTTTATTGTTATATGGTAATCTTTATTATGCCATTTTTCATGTTTAGCAAATAATTCTGCTCCATCCATGGTTTCTCCTGAACCCCCATATGCTTTATCATCAGAATTAAATACTTCTTCATATGTTCCTGCATGTGGAACCCCAATTTTATAATCGTAATATACTACTGGTGTAAAGTTTATTACTGCTATAATAAAATCTTCTGACTTTTTACCCTTTCTCATCAAAACAACTACACTCTGTTCATTGTTGTGTGGATCTATAAAATCAAATCCATCATAACTGGTATCTATTTCGTATAATGCCTTTTCATTTTTATATAAATTATTAAGACTCTTAACATATTGTTTCATTGCTATATGAGGCTCAACTTCTAATAATTGCCATTCTAAACCATATGCATATCGCCATTCTAAACCTTGCCCAAATTCACTTCCCATGAATAGTAATTTTTTTCCTGGATGAATCATATAGTATGCATATAGAGTCCTAAGTCCAGCAAATTTCTGCCATGGGTCTCCCGGCATTTTATCTAATAATGATTTTTTACCATGAACTACTTCATCATGAGATAATGGTAAGATAAAGTTTTCTGAAAATGCATACATAAAAGAGAATGTTATAAGTTCATGATGATATTTCTTATATACTGGATCCATTTCCATATATCTTAGGGTATCATTCATCCATCCCATATTCCATTTGTATGTAAATCCTAATGCTCCTTTATATGTAGGTCCTGTAACCATAGGCCATGAAGTTGATTCTTCCGCTACTATAATGGGATTATTTGTGTATTTATAAATACTTTCATTGAATTTTTTTAAGAAATCTATAGCTTCTAAATTTTCTCTTCCTCCATATTTGTTAGGTCTCCATTCACCTATGTCATAATCTAAGTACAGCATACTTGATACTGCATCTACTCTTATTCCATCTACATGAAATTCATTAAGCCAATATATTGCATTTGAAATTAAAAAACTATTAACTTCATGTTTTCCTAAATCAAAATGAGCTGTTCCCCATCCAATATTTTCAGCTTTTAATATGTCTTTATATTCAAATTGAGGTGAGCCATCAAATTTATATAATCCATGGTCATCTTTACAAAAATGACTATATGCAAAATCTACAATTATCCCAATTTCATTTTCATGACATTTATTTATAAATGCCTTAAATTCATTTGGTTTTCCATATCTACTACTACTACTATAATATCCTACTGTTTGATATCCCCAAGATTGATCTAATGGATGTTCTGTTATAGGCAAGATTTCTATGTGTGTGTACCCCATATCTTTTACATAATCTATCATTTCATATAGTTCTTCGTAAGAGAAAAAGTCACCGTCCCATTTTCGTTTCCATGAGCCTAAATGAACTTCATATATGTTCATTGGCATTTGATTAATATTTTCATCTATTTTTCTAGATTGCCACTTTTTATCATTCCACTTATATTTTTCTAAATCATATACAATAGATGCTGTATTCGGTCTTAGTTCTGAGAAAAATGCATATGGATCAGACTTTAATCTACTAACTCCATCACAGCCAACTACATTGTATTTATATGCATCTCCTTCTTTTATATCGTTCAGTGAGATGTTCCAAACTCCACTATTTCCTATATTTTCCATGGGATGAGAATTTTTACTCCAATTATTAAAATCTCCGACCAAATAAACCTCTCTTGCATTTGGAGCCCATACTGTAAAAGATAATATATAGTTTTCTCTGTCAATATGGCATCCCATAAATTTATAACTATCATACGATTGTCCTGATTTAAATTTATTTATATTATCAATTAGAATATTGTCATAATTTACTTTTTTATATTCCATAATATGAATATCTCGCCCCCCTTATTCTATCTCTCTATAGTATTTAATTATATATTAATACGTCTTATTATTCACAATCAAATTATAGTAAAATTCAGTCAATTAATTCTATATTTCAGCATAAAAAAACATATTGTAATACACGCACTCATATATATATATATTTCAGCATAATTTTTTTAATATTTCTTTTTTATACATTTGATTTTGAAAACGTTTTCTAATATTTCAATCTTTTTTATCACCTATAATCTAATTATTGTTATTTTTTTATCAATGAGCTTAATAATTCTTTTCTAATATCTAAGCTAATAAAATGAAACATCTTTTTTCATACTCCTTAATTAAAATTATAATAAGCCTCAAAATACTTTTATAGTATCTTGAGGCCTTATAATCTTAATCTTTATTTGTTTATTTTTATTTGTCTTGACCTAATACTTCTTTTATTCCCTTAAATGTTCCTAAGAAGTTCACTGTATCTGAAGGTAATACTAATTTAGTAGCATTTCCTTGAGCCACCTTTTCTAGTGCCTCTATTGACTTAAGCGCTAGTATATTGTCATCTACATCTGATTCCTTCATAGCTAAAAATACTTCTCTAAGCCCTTTAGCCGTAGCTTCTTGAACCTTTAATATTACTTCAGCTTCACCTTGTGCTTTAGCTATAGCTATTTGTCTAATAGATTCGGCCTCTCCTTGTGCATGTAATATGGAAGATTGCCTTTGACCTTCTGCTTCAAGAATCATAGCTTCTCTTTTAGCTTCCCCTCTTAGAATTGATGACTGCTTTTCACCCTCTGCTTGAAGTATAGATGATGCTTTACTACCTTCCGCTTGTAATATTGATTCTCTTCTTTCTCTTTCTGCTCTCATTTGTTTTTCCATAGCTACTTGGATATCATGAGGTGGCATTATATTTTTAAGCTCTACCCTATTTACTTTAATTCCCCATTTATCTGTTGCTTCATCTAATATTGCTCTCATTTTAGTATTAATTATATCCCTTGATGTTAAAGTCTCATCTAAGTCTAATTCACCTATTATATTTCTAAGAGTCGTTGCCGTTAAATTTTCTATTGCTGTAATTGGATTTGCTATTTCAAATACATATCTAGCTGGATCTGTAATCCTATAATAAACTACAGTGTCGATTTGCATAGTTACATTATCTTTAGTTATAACTGGTTGTGGTGGAAAATCTATTACATTTTCTCTTAAATCAATTACATAACTCATTTGATCTACAAATGGAACTAAAAAATGAACCCCTGTATCTGCTACTTTTCTAAACTTTCCAAGTCTCATTATTATTCCTACTTTAGATTGCTTTATTACTTTTACACAAGATAAACCGGTTACTACAACTACAATTATAAGCACTATTGGTAATGCTAATGATATTATTGATTCCATTATGTAAAATCCCCCCTTATTTTATTTTTCTAACTATTAATTTTACTCCCTCAATATTTATAACTTCTACAATTTCATCTTTTTTTATTACTTCTCCGTTTAAAGATCTCGCTGTCCATTCTTCACTATCAACTACCACTATTCCTGTTTTATTTGGAAGTATATTATTCTTAACTGTACCTGTTTTGTTGATAATAGCTTTTAAATTAGTATTATATTCATGAGTTTCATCTTTTTTTATTATATTCTTAGTTACTACCACTAGTAATGTTATCGATATTATTGCAAATATTATTACCTGCAATAATATGCTTTCTATAAAGCCACTTAAAAATATTAATATTACCGCACCTATACTGAACCATATCAATGTTAAACTTGGAGTCATAGCTTCACCTATGGCAAAAACAATTGCTACAAGTAACCATACTAATTTCATTTGTATCCCCCCTAACTTATATCTTTAAATTTATTATACTATACTTATATTACTATTATCTGCTTTGTAATCTTTTGTTACTATAAATATATGTTAGATATGTTTAGTTATATGTAAAAATACACGTATGTAAATAGTATAATCCCCTTATGGTAGACACTTTTAAAAGAGTATCGTATAATTATTCTAAAAAGCGATCATTGTAAGGGGATTATACTAGCTAGTCACATGTTTTTTGTTCAATTATTTTTTTTGTTCAATTATTGTTTTTGTTGTATCTATATCTTTAGCTATACATCTTTGGCTATTTACTCTTTCAGACATAAGCATTTCATTTATAATTCCTTTTAATTCACTTACTACTTTTTCTAACTCACTTTTATTAATTTCTTCTTTCTTATCATCATGTTCAATTATAGTTTTTGTAGTATCTATATCCTTAGCTATACATCTTTGGCTATTAATTCTCTCTGATATAAGCATTGTCTCTACTACTTTTTTAGCTTCTTGTACTAAATGCTTAATTTCTTTTTCTGTAAATTCTTTATCTTCATTTTTAGCATCCATTATTGTTTTTGTAGTATCTATATCCTTAGCTATGCATCTTTGGCTATTAATTCTCTCTGATATAAGCATTGTATTAGCCATCCCTTTTATATCTTCTGTCAATTTATGTAACTCTTTACCTATTTTATTTAAGTCTTCTTGATTTAATTCTTTACTTTCATCCTTATGGTCTATTATAGTCTTTGTAGTATCTAAATCTTTGGCTATACATCTTTGGCTATTAACTCTCTCCGATGCTAACATAGTACTTAATAATCCTGATAAATCTTCATTTAAACTTTTTAATACTTCATTTAATTTTTTCATGTTTATCACCTCGTTGTTGAATTTTATATCTTTTAATTATAATATTGAAACTTAATATTTATTATTTGAATTCTACGCTTAATTTATTTATAAACACTAAAAAAAGAAAAATTCAATTAGCTCATATCTTTCAACAGGCTGTAAATTAATTCAGTTACTTGAAAAATGTGTTTGCAAATTACTTTAATATTTTCGGTTGAGTTTTATGCGTAAAAAATGTGCTATTATTTTATTAAAATTATTAGCACATTTTTCATTTTATATTATATTAAGTTCTTGATCATACGTATATAGCTCTTTTTCAGATGCGTATACATAATGTCCCGAAGAGATTTCAATCCATTTTGGTTTATCTTCTGAGTAGTCATGTATACTGGGATTATATCTTATCTTTGTTCTTATTTTAGAATATTTGGGGTCTGGAACTGGAATTGCTGACAATAAAGATTTCGTATATGGATGTATTGGATTATTATATAATTCATTAGCTTCTGCTAATTCTACTAATTTTCCATTGTACATAACTCCTATACGATCACTTATATGCCTAACCATTGATAAATCGTGGGCTATAAATAAGCAAGTCAAATCTCTTTCTTTTTGTAATTTTTTAAATAAATTAACGATTTGAGCCTGTATAGATACATCTAGCGATGCAATTGGTTCATCTGCTATAATAAATTCTGGATTTATACAAAGGGCACGAGCAATACCTATACGTTGTCTTTGACCCCCTGAAAATTCTGTTGGATATCTGTTAATATAACTTTTATCTAACCCTACTAAACTCAACATTTCATATACTTTATTTAACCGTTCTTCTTTATTATTATATATTCCCTGTATTTTTAAAGGTTCTGCAATAATATCACCAACTGTCATTCGTGGATTTAACGATGAAGTTGAATCCTGAAATATTATTTGCATGCTCTTGTTTAAAAGCTTCTTTTCTTTTTTGTATATTTTCTTATCCGATATTCTATTTCCTTTATATATTATTTCTCCACTCGTCGCTTCATATAGTTTTATTATACTTCTTCCTAGAGTTGATTTTCCAGACCCCGATTCTCCTACTAATCCGAAAATTTCTCCTTTATAAATTTCAAAAGTTATATTATCAACCGCTTTTACAACAGTATTTTTATCTAATTTAAAATATTGACTTAAATTTTTAATTTCTAATATTTTTTCTTTATTCATTTATAATCACTCTCTCTCCCTTAGCTTTTATATATTTATTTACTTTAGGTGCATCTTTGTGTAATAACCATGTTGATGCGCTATGTGTATCACTTATCTTAAACATTGGTGGTTCTTCAAAGTAATCTATTTTCAAAGCATTTTCATTTCTTATTGCAAAAGCATCTCCCTTTGGAGTGTTTAGCAAATTTGGTGGCTCTCCAGGTATATTGTATAAAAATTCATTTTCTAATTCTAATGTAGGTAGAGATGACATTAGTCCCCATGTATATGGATGTTGAGAGTTATAAAAAATATCTTCTACTGTTCCTATTTCTACTATCTTTCCTGCATACATAACTGCAACTCTATCTGCTATTTCTGCAACTACCCCTAAATCATGTGTTATGAATATAATTGAAATACCTATTTTTTTCTGTAAATCTTTTATTAAATCTATTATTTGTGCTTGTATGGTTACATCTAGTGCTGTTGTAGGTTCATCTGCTATTAATACACTTGGATTACATGCAAGTGCTATAGCTATAACAATACGTTGTCTCATTCCACCTGAAAAATGATGCGGATATTGTTTAAATCTTTTCTCAGGATTATCTATTCCAACTAGTTTTATTAACTCTATAGCCCTTTTTTTAGCTTCTTGCTTACTTATTTTATTATGTATTAATATAGCTTCTGATATTTGTTTACCTATAGAAATAGTTGGATTAAGAGCAGTCATTGGATCTTGAAAAATCATAGATATGTCTTTTCCTCTTATACTATTCATATTTTTTTGTGATACTTTAGCTAAATCTTCACCCTTAAGAAGTACTTTACCATCTTCTATATATCCATTTTTAGGTAATATTTTTATTATACTTTTACAAAGGACAGATTTTCCACAACCCGACTCTCCTACTACAGCTAAGGTTTCACCCTTTTTCAAATTAAACGAAACATTTCTTACTGCTTGAACTTCTCCATCATCTGTTTTGAATTTTACAACTAAATTATCAACTTCTAATATATTACCCATGTAATCATCCCCTATACTATTTAAAGCTTAAAGGGTCAAAAGACCCCTTAAGCTTTTTTATAATGATAATAATCATAAATTATCTATTTGTAGATAATTACTTTCTAAACATTCTTTATTATATTATTCTATTGTCCAATCAGCTATATTCCAGAATATACCTACACCATGATGCCCTAAAACTGTTTCAGGTGTTATACCTTTTACATTGCTCTTTCCTACATATATTGCATCTATGTAAGATATAAATGTGTATGGCATATCTTTTACCATTTCTTCTTGGAATTCTTTGTAATACTTAACTCTATCTTCATCTACATCTGTTTCTCTAGCTTTTTGAAGTAATTCATCTACCTTAGGGTTAGAGTACATACTATAGTTTGAACCTTTATCAGTTCCAAATACCTTATATGTATGATCATCTGGATCAAATGGACTACCCCATCCTATTAAGAAACTGTCTTGATTTTCCCAGTCTACTTCAGCATTTACAGCTACTTTTACATCTGCTCCAATTTCTTTTAATTGTTGTGCACATATATTTGCCATATCTATTCTAACTTGGTCGCCTTCACCACATACTATTTCAAATGCTAACTTAGTTCCATTTTTTTCATATATACCATCATTACCTTGCTTCCAACCACTGTTTTCTAGTTCTTCTTTAGTTTTAGATGGATTATAATCAAATTTTTCTATATCAGGATTATTATATGCTCCAGCTTGAAGTGGAGAGTAAGCAACTTTACCATGTCCTAACAATACACTGTCTAATATAGCTTTTCTATCTATTGCATAACTTAATGCATTAGGTAATTCTCTATTTTCTTTAAATAAAGGTGCATTAAAATTATACATTATGCCTCTATAATCTGAAGTTTTCATTATATTCTCTTTAAAATCTTTATTTCCCTCAAATATTGACATATCTTTTGGAGTTACTTGAGCTAAATCTAATTCACCTGATTTTAATTGCATAGCCTTTGCTTTTACATCTACAACTATTTTAAATACAACTTTATCTAAACCAGGTTCCTTTTCAAAATAATCTTCATTCTTAACAAGAGTTATACTTTGTCCTTTATCCCATTTTTCCATTTCAAATGGGCCTGTTCCTATTGGACTTTGATTGTATGGATCTGTTGTTATATCTTTACCTTCTAGCACGTGCTTTGGTAATATACCAATTGTTAAATAATCAAGCATTGCTACGTTTGGTGCTTTTAAAGTTATTTTTATAGTAGTTTCATCTACTACTTCTATATTTTTTATGTCTTCATAGTTTGATGCTATTTCTGAAGCATTCTCTGGATTCATTATTGTCTCTAAAGTAAACTTAACATCTTCCGCAGTGAATTTTTTTCCATCATGCCAATTAACATCATTTCTTAATTTAAAAGTATATGTATTAGATTGTTTATCAAGCTCCCAACTTTCCGATAAACATGGAATTACTTTATTATTTTTATCGTGTGCTGTAAGTCCATTGAATATTAATGAATTTATTTCACCATGTTCATATAAAGCTGGATTTATACTTGTATAATCTCCACTTCCATAAACTAAAACTTTTTCGTCAGATGACTTCACTGAAGTATCAGCACCTTTACCAGTACTTGAGCATCCTGCCATTAAACTTAAAATCATTGCTAAGCTCATAATCTTTAGTTTCTTTAATTTCATAATTTTACCCCCTATTGTATATTTTCCCCTTTTTTATTTAAATAGATATTTAAAATACTATCTAGCATTTTATTTATAAACCTAACCTACAGGTTGCTTAATTTCTTGTTATTATTTTTTCTTATATAATTTCCTATATTAGTAATACAAACTAATGTAACTACTAAAAATATACCTGGTATCAATATTATCCACCACTGATTCGTTAATAGTGCTTGTTCTGCTAATGAAAGCATGCTTCCCCAAGATATAATTTCTAAAGGTAAACCTATTCCTAAAAAGCTAAGAGTTGATTCTGTTACAATAGCTGACCCAATATTAGTCACTACCATAAACATTATAGATGATATAAAGTTAGGTAATAAGTGTTGTCCCACTATATATATAAAATTACCTCCCATACTTTTAGCTGCCAATATGTACTCACTATTTCTTATTTGCCTTACTTCACTTCTTACTATCTTTGCAATATTCATCCAGCTAGTTATACCTATAACTATAGAAATAGAAATTGGCGTTGAGTTTCCTAGCATAGCCTGTACAAATATTATTATTAATATTGATGGTATGCTAAGTATTATTTCAGTAAATCTCATCATAATATCATCTATAATTTCTGAAGATGCTCCACTAATACTTCCATACATAATCCCAATAAATGTTGAAATTATTGTAGATAATATACCTATCAATAAAGATACTCTTCCTCCATACCATATCATTGAAAATATATCTCTTCCTCTTGAATCTGTTCCAAAGTAAAACTCTTTATTTGGAGCTACATTTGAATTTAATAAATCCATGTAAGATGGATTATGATTCATTACTGTTGATGAAAAAATACATCCTAACATTATTATACTTAGTGCAATTATTGATATATAAGGTTTATCTTTAATTTGGTTTATAAAAGTCTTGCTTTTTATTTTTTTATCATTTTCTTGGCAAATATAATTTTCTCCTACTATATCAAAGTCGCTATATTGCAATTTCACTGTTATCACCTCTATCATGTTTCATTCTAGGATCTATTTTATTATTTATAACTTGTGATAACATGTTTGCAAATACAACTAAAGTTCCTGTTAATAAACTTAAAACTAATAACATGTTATAGTCATGATACTTTGCACTTTCAAAACAAAGAGATCCTAGACCTGGATATGAAAAAACTTGTTCTACTACATATGTACCTCCTAATATATGAGGAACTGAAATTGCCATTATACTTATATATGTTGGCATTATATTTCTTAAACAATGTTTATACACTATAGCCTTATTGTGTAATCCTTTTGATTTACATAATAAAACATAATCTTCTCTTATTTCTTCTAATAATTTATTTCTTATCATATATGTATAATACCAAAGATGACTTAATATAAGAACTGATAATGGTAAAATTATATGTATTACTCTATTGGTTATATCATTTTCTTGTCCCATTGAATAAGCTCCGCTTGTTGGCAATATTCCTAAATTTATACTAAATATTAATATTAGTACCAAAGAAATCCAAAACGAAGGTATACAATTAGTTATAGTTCCTAGTTTACATATAAATCTATCTATTAGCTTATCCTCATTCAATGCACAAAATATTCCCATTATCAATGCTAAAATAAATGTTAATATGTACCCTAGACCACCTAGTATTATAGTATTTATATAAACGTCTTTTATAACTGTAGACACATCTTGTTTATATTTAAAAGATATTCCAAAATCCCCTTTACATACATTAGATATCCATTTTCCATACTGAATATATATTGATTCATCTAGTCCTAATTTGTCCATAGCATGTTGCTTTTCTATAGTGCTCATTCTTTCTACGCCTTCTCCATAATAAGATCTTAAAGGATCTCCTGGAGACAATCTTGCCATATAAAATACAATTATTGATAATAGGAACATTACTCCTATAAACTGAATTGCTTTTTTTAATATACCCCTTAACAAAATAATCCCCCTCATTTATTTGAATATAAAACTTCTATTAATACAAAAAAGCCATAAAAGTATACACTCACTGTGTAAAACCTTCATGGCTTTGATTTCAATAGTTATTTTTTTGTCTATTTATTATTACAGTCTAATTTTAGCATTATTTGCATTAAATGTAAACTAATTTCATATATTTTCCAAAAATAATTTCCATTAGCTAAATTAATAAAACTACAATCAAATAAATAACTTCAAAAATCACGATATAGCGAAAATGTAAAAACTTAATTAGAGCATATATATTTAAAAATATTTACTATTTTAAAATGATTTGCATAGAAACCATTGACTAAATATATATTTTATAATATATTAGTTCGTATAGAAACTATTTTAAAATCAGTTTTTATTATGAATATAAATATTCGAGGTGATTTTATTGAATTCAAATTTTGATAGTTTTAGAATTGCAATGTTACTAAAAGAAATTTATTCTAAAACAATGTATTCTATTGAAGATAGTTTTAAAGAAAATGGTTTAACTCATCAGCAAGTTATAATTATTAAATTAGTTGCACACAATCAAGAAATGACAATATCTGATTTATGTCACGAAATGTCTTTAGCTAAAGGAACAGTTTCTGGTATAGTAACTAGGCTTGAACAAAATGGGTTTATTGAAAAATTCAAAAAAGAAAATGATAAAAGAAATACTTATTTAAGATTTACTAATAAAGGAAAAGAATTTGCTATTACATTCAGACTTAAAATTCAGAAAAGCTTTGATAACATATTTAAGGATTGTACAGAAGAAGATTTAAATGAATTAGTATCAAATTTAAGAAATATTTTATCTAAAATTAAGGAGTGATAATTATGGATACAAAATTAATAATGGCTATAGTATTTATTACATCAGCTCTTGTTATTTATACAATAGGTGTTTTTGGCGAAAGAAAGGCTAAAACATTAAACAAAAAACATATACTAACATTCTGGTGTGGTTTAGTTTGTGATACATTAGGAACTCTAACAATGGGTGAAATAGCACGTAGTTCTTCAACTATCGCTACATCATCTTTTACTCAAAGTTTACATGGAGTTACTGGTTTCTTAGCTATAGTACTTATGCTATTCCATGCTATATGGGCAACTTATGTACTATTTAAAGGTGATGAAGAAAAGAAAAGATTTTTCCATAAATTTAGTATAGTAGTATGGGCAATATGGCTTATACCTTACTTTATCGGTATGTTTATAGGTATGATGTAAAAAATGCACTCATTTTAGATATGACCCTGTCAAGTAGACACTCATAAAAAAGTACCTTAGGCGGTAAGTTTTCTGTATTCAACAGGACTCATGCCGCTTTTTATTTGTATACGCTCATTATTATAAAAATAAATATATTCATCTATAAGTTTGGTAATTTCATTAGGATTTTTAGTATAAACTAAGTATAGAAGTTCAGATTTCATATGACTAAAAAAACTCTCAATAGGAGCATTATCCCAACATTTTCCATTACTAGACATAGATTGCTTTATACTATTCTCTTTCAGTTGAGTTGAGTACTGTTTACGAGTATATTGAAATCCTTGATCAGTATGTAAAATACAATTATCACTTAAGTTCATCTTAGTAAGTTTATCTA
>NZ_JBXKIW010000070.1:0-23234 GCF_056995035.1 Romboutsia sp.
TAGATAAACTTACTAAGATGAACTTAAGTGATAATTGTATTTTACATACTGATCAAGGATTTCAATATACTCGTAAACAGTACTCAACTCAACTGAAAGAGAATAGTATAAAGCAATCTATGTCTAGAAAAGGAAACTGTTGGGATAATGCTCCTATTAAGAGTTTTTTTAGTCATATGAAATCTGAACTTCTATACTTAGTTTATACTAAAAATCCTAATGAAATTACCAAACTTATAGATGAATATATTTATTTTTATAATAATAAGCGTATACAAATAAAAAGCGGCATGAGTCCTGTTGAATACAGAAAACTTACCGCCTAAGGTACTTTTTTATGAGTGTCTACTTGACAGGGTCATATCTAATTTGAGTTAGTTTTTTATTATAAAATATTATCTAGCACACTATACATAACAGGAATAACTATTAAAGTAAGGGCAGCAATTAATTCATCTCTAAATATACTAGAGATGAATTAAGATGAAGTGTTTACATAATTTTATTGAATTATACTGAAATAGGTAAGTTTAGTTTTAGAAAAATATTCTCTAAGAAGACCATTTATATTTTCGTTTATTGTAATGAGTTTTATTTTTATTTAAATAAGTATTGCATTTGATTATATAATCCAGGTATAATACAGATAATAAATGTCAACAATATAAAATGATTGAAAAATTAAGAATAATGTGTTAAAACTATATTAATTGAATATAAAGAACCTAGGGTAGAGGCGCTGTAATTATTAGTACTTATCAGAAGCTGGCAAGTTATGATAGATAAGAAAAGGAATTATGGCCGAAGAGAATTAATTGGCAAATAAACTCTCTGGATTTGCACAGAATATGTGTAAGACTGTCACTTGTTATAAGTGGTGAGCTACAAGGTTTACTTTGAATAAGAATTTTACGTCCAAAGTATACCTTTGGGCGTTTTTTGTATACAAATAACTAAACAATAATAGGAGGATAAATTTATGAAGCTTCATGGAACTATGTCAGTAAAGGAACAAACATTACATATAGGGGGGGTAAGTTGCTTAAAACTTAGTGAAAAATATTCAACACCGCTTTATGTATTTGATGAAGAATTAGTTAGAAATAATTGCAGAGAATATATGAAATATTTTAAAGTTAACGAATATAAAAATAAAGTAGCTTATGCAGGTAAGGCTTTTTTACCAATGTATATGTGTAAGCTTATAAAAGAAGAAAATTTATACCTTGATGTAGTTTCGGGAGGAGAATTATATACAGCACATGAAGCTGATTTTCCAATGGAAAAAATACTATTTCATGGTAACAATAAAACGGTAGAAGAAATAGAAATGGGAATAGAATGGGGTGTTGGTATATTTGTAGTTGATAATTTTTACGAACTTGATTTAATAGAAAAAATTTGTGAAAAAAATCAAAAAACACAAAAAATTTATTTTAGAATAACACCAGGAATAGAGGCTCATACACATGAGTATATAAAAACAGGTCAAATAGATTCTAAGTTTGGTTTTGCCTTAGTAAATGGTGATTTATATGAAGCAATAGAAAAATTGAAGGATTATAAAAATATACAATTAGTAGGTATTCATGCTCATATAGGTTCTCAAATATTTGATGTTGATCCATATATAGATACGGTAGATATAATGATGAACCTAGTAAAGGAAATAAAAGATAAATATAATATAGAAATAAAAGAAGTAGACCTAGGAGGAGGAATTGGAGTTTACTATACTAAAAATGATGAACCAAAAACTACAAAAGAGTTTTGTGAAGCCATAATTAAAAGAGCTGAAATTACTTGTAAATCAATAGGTATAAAAATACCAACATTAATAATAGAACCAGGAAGATCTATAGTAGCAAATGCAGGAAGTACATTATATACTATAGGATCTATAAAAGATATAAAGGATGTTAGAACTTATGTAAGTGTAGATGGTGGAATGACTGATAACATAAGACCGTCACTATATCAAGCAGGATATGAATGTGCAATTATAAATAAAATAGGACAAGATAAAGTAAATCAAGTGACAGTAGCTGGGAAATGTTGCGAAAGTGGAGATATATTAATAACAGACACTAATATTATGGAAATTGAAAGTGGAGATGTAATAATTACAACATCTACAGGTGCATATGGATACTCAATGGCTTCTAATTATAATAAATTACCAAAACCTGCCGTTGTATCTGTAATAAATGGAGAATCAAAATTAATATGTAAAAGACAAAGCTATAAAGATTTATTAGCATTAGAAATAAAGCTTTAAATTTATATTAGTTAAGTAAGGTATCTTTAAATAAGATATCTTATTTTTTTGCTTTTTTAATACCCTTGACAAAGGGGCTATTTTACAGGATAACCCACTACTTTATAAATAATAATTGCAATAAAAGCTATAAATACATAATATTATATATTTTTCTTTGAAAGCATAACATTTTCCTTAATTAACATACTAAATATGTGATTATAAACAATATTGAAAATAACACAAATAAATTATATTCCAAGATAACAATATAATTAAAAAAATAAATGTTTTGTTTTTGACATATGTTTAGTATGGTATAATAATGAAATGAAAATAAGTAAATGACAAAAATAAATACAAAATTATAAAAGAAGGTGCAATATGAGAATTAACAAGTATATCGCTTCTTGTGGAATAGCTTCAAGAAGAAAAGCAGAAGAAATAATATTACAAAAAAGAGTCAGCGTTAATGGTAAGGTTGTTGAAGAATTATCATTTAACATAGATGAAAATAATGATATTGTAGAAATAGATGGAGTTCAAATAGGATTAGATGAAAAAGAAGTTTATATAGTTTTAAACAAGCCAGAAGGATATATAACAACAGTAAAAGACCAATTTAATAGACCAAGTGTACTTGATTTAGTAGGTGATATAAAAGAAAGAATTTATCCAATAGGAAGACTAGATTATGAAACTAGTGGATTATTAATACTTACTAATGACGGAGATTTAACATACAAATTAACTCATCCAAAGCATGAGGTTGATAAAACTTATATGGCAATAGTAAAAGGTATACCAACAATTGATGAAATGAAAAATTTTGAAGAAGGACTTTATATAGAGGATTATAAAACAGCTCCTGCTAAAATAAAAATAGTTAAAAAAGATGAAGAAAAAAATTATGCAATATGTGAAATAAAAATCCATGAAGGTAGGAATAGACAAGTAAGAAAAATGTGTAGAGCTATAGAACATCCTGTACTAAGATTAAGAAGAGTAGCTATGGGTAAAATTACTTTAAGAGAAACTAAAGTGGAAGAATATAGACATCTAAGCACAGAAGAAGTTGAGTACTTAAAAGGATTAAAGTAGAGGTGCAATATGAAAAGAGATAAATACCTTACGAATGTTATTGATATAAATAAGATATATTTAGAAAAAATAATAAAAGAAGGAGACATTGTAGTAGATGCTACAATGGGAAATGGATATGATACAAGATATCTAGCGCAAAAAGTTGGAGAAAATGGATTTGTGTATAGTTTTGATGTACAAGAAGAAGCTATTAAATCAACAAGAAAAAAGCTAGAAAAAGAAAATCTTGAAGATCGAGTACAGTTAATACTCGATGGTCATGAAAATATGGACAACTACATCGATATTGATAAAAAGATTTCATGTGTTGTGTTTAATTTGGGATATTTACCAAGAGCACAGCATATGATTATAACAAAACCAAATACAACGATAAAGGCTATAAAGCATAGCTTAAAGCTATTGAAACCTCATGGTGTAGTAAGTGTTGCTATCTACACAGGCCACCCAGGTGGACTTGATGAAAAAAATAGTGTATATGATTTTGTTAAAAACTTGAATCAAAGCGAATTTAGTGTGTTGGAATGCGGCTTTATAAATCAAGCAAATAATCCTCCACAACTAGTTTTGATAGAGAAGAAGAAAGAATATTAAAACCATGCTTTAAGCATGGTTTTTTTTGTATTAAAAAAAATAAAAGTATGAATTTTATGGGTTGTGGGGGATCTTATGAAAAAAAAATTAGTTATAGAAAAGTCATGGTGCAAAAGCTGTGGTATTTGTGTGGAGTATTGTCCAGTGAAAATACTGGATTTAGATGAAAGTGGAGTTTACATAAAAGATAGTAAGCAGTGTATATCATGTGGTAAATGTGAACAGAGATGTCCAGATTATGCAATATATTTACAGAAAAATGAAAAAAATTAAAAGGGGGATTGAGTATGTCTGAAAGAGTAAAGTTATTACAAGGAAATGAAGCTTGTGTACAAGGAGCAATTTATGCTGGTATGAGATTTTTTGCAGGATATCCTATAACACCATCTACAGAAATAGCTGAATTATCTTCTTTAATACTTCCCAAGATAAATGGTAAATTTATACAAATGGAAGATGAAATAGCTTCAATTGCAGCAACTATTGGAGCATCTTTAACAGGATATAAATCTATGACGGCAACTAGTGGACCAGGTTTTTCTCTTAAACAAGAGTGTATAGGATATGCATCTTTAGTTGAAGCACCGTGTGTAATAGTTAATGTACAAAGATGTGGACCTAGCACAGGACTACCTACAAGCCCATCACAAGGAGATTTAATGCAATCAAAATGGGGAACGCATGGAGATCATCCAACGATTGTATTATCACCGTCTACTGTAGAAGAAACATTCCAATTAACAGTAAAAGCATTTAACTTTGCAGAAAAATATAGAACACCTGTAATACTTTTACTAGATGAAGTAGTAGGTCACTTAAGAGAAAAAATTAGAATACCTGAAGTAGGAGAATTAGAAGTTGTAAATAGAAAAAAGCCAACATGTAGCAAGGAAGAATATAAGGCTTATGAATGTTGTTCTGATTTTGTTTCACCAATGGCAAGTATTGGTGAAGGATATAGATATAATGTGACAGGTCTTATGCATGATGAAACAGGATTTCCAACTAATAGTACATCTGAAACAGATAAACTAATGAATAGATTATTTGAAAAAGTAGAATCCAATCTAGATGATATATTAATTTATGAAAGCTATGAGGTTGAAGATGCAGATATTTTATTTGTATCATTTGGAAGTATGTGCCGTTCCTGTAAGGATGCAATAAAAGTTTTAAGACAAGAAAATATAAAAGCTGGACTATTTAGTGTGAAAACAGTGTGGCCATTTCCAGAGGAAAAATTAAAAGAAATAAGTAAGAATGTAAATAAAGTATTTGTTGTAGAAATGAATAAAGGTCAAATGATATTAGAGGTACAAAGAGTTTTAGGAAAAGATAAAGATATAATTGGAATAAATAAAATAAATGGTGAAGTTATAACTCCGGCTGAAATAATAGATACTATTAAGGAGGAAAATTTAAAATGCCTAGTGAAGTAATAAAAAATAATTTAAGAACAGATAGACTTCCTCATATATGGTGTCCAGGTTGTGGTCACGGCATACTTATGAGAGCTATAGCCACGGCAATAGAAGACTTAGGATTAGATAAAGATAAAGTTTGTATTGTATCAGGAATAGGTTGTTCATCAAGAGCCGCTGGATATATGGACTTTAATACTATACACACAACTCATGGAAGAGCCTTAGCATTTGCAACCGGAATAAAGCTTGCCAATCCAGAGCTCCATGTAATAGTAATAAGTGGAGATGGAGATGCAACAGCTATAGGAGGAAATCATTTTATACATGCATGTAGAAGAAACATAGATATTACTACAATAGTTTTTAACAATAACATATACGGTATGACAGGGGGACAATATTCACCAACAACACCAACTGGAGATTTGGCAACTACTTCTCCCTTTGGAAATATAGATAAGCCATTTGACATATGTGAATTAGCATGTGGAGCAGGAGCAACATTTGTGGCTCGTGGTACGGTATATCACGTTCCAAGTACTATACAATACATAAAAAAAGGACTAATGCATAAAGGATTTTCAGTAGTAGAAGGGCTTAGCATATGCCCAACATATTATGGAAGAAAAAATAAAAAAGGTTCAGCTGTGACATTAATGAATGAATTAAGAGATAGAAGTGTTGATATAAATAAGAGAGACAAACTTGACAAAGAAGATGTTGAGGGTAAGATACATATAGGGATATTTAAAGACACAATTAAACCCGAATACACAGATGAATATAAAAAAGTATTAGATAAGTTTAATAAATAAATAGCTTAAGGAGATAAAAAAATATGAAAATAGGAGTAAGACTTAGTGGTTCAGGTGGTCAGGGTCTAATACTTGCAGGAATAATATTAGCAGAAGGCGCTATAAGCTCAAACTTAAATGCAGTTCAGACACAATCATACGGACCAGAAGCTAGAGGTGGAGCTAGTAAATCTGAAGTAATAATAAGTGATAGTGATATAAATTTCCCTAAAATTGCAAAACCTAATATATTACTATCTTTAACACAAAAATCTTTAAATGAGTATTTAAAAGATATAGAGAATAGTGGTATAATAATAGTAGATAGTTCAATAGAAGTAGAATGCACAAAAAATGTAAAAATTTACAAGCTTGCTATAATGGATTCTTCAAAAGAAGTTATAGGCAGTAAAGTAGCAGCAAACATGGTAGCACTGGGGGTAATTAGTCAGGTAATAGAAAATGTAGATATAGAAAATATAAAAAAGTCAATAATAAAAAGAGTTCCTAAAGGAACTGAGAATTTAAATATAGCAGCATTTGAAAAAGGAATTGAACTTTTCAGTAAGAATATGGATGGAAACAACTAAAGGAGATACATATGGACGATACTAAAGATTTAAGGGACAGTAAAAAGTTAATAACAGATATCCAAGCTCAATACCCAAGATTTAGTAAGGGACAAAAGTTAATAGCACAATACATTTTAGCAAATTATGATAAAGTTGCATTTATGACTGCATGTAAATTAGGAGATACTGTAGGAGTTAGTGAATCAACAGTTGTTAGATTTGCAAATGCACTAGGGTATTCAGGATATCCAAAATTACAAGCAGCACTTCAAGAATTAATAAAAAATAAATTAACAACAGTACAAAGAGTAGAAATGGCAAAAGAGTATCTTGATGATAGTACTATACTTAATAAAGTATTAAAAAGTGATAGTGATAACATAAAAGGTACTTTAGAAGAAATTGATAAAAAAGCTTTTGAAGATTCTGCAAACAAGTTACTAAAGGCAAGAAAAATATATATACTAGGTATGAGAAGCTCTTTCACAATAGCTCAATACTTAGGATTCTATTTAGATATAATACTTGATAATGTCCACATAATTAGAATGGATATGGGAGATGCATTTGAACAAGTAGTCAGAATTAATGAAGACGATGTTTTAGTAGCAATAAGTTTCCCAAGATACTCTAAAAAATCATATCAAATAGTAAGCTATGCTAAAGAAAAAGGAGCTCATATAATATCTTTAACAGATAGTTTGTTTTCACCAGTAGCATCAATTGCAGATAATACTCTTTTAGTAAAAAGTAATATGGCATCTTTTGTTGATTCATTAGTTCCAGCTTTAAGTATAGTTAATGCACTTATAGTATCTGTAGGTATGAAAGAAAAAGATGATATAAAAGAATACTTTGATGACTTAGAACAAATATGGGATAGATATTCTGTATATGAATAAAATATAAAATAACAAAAATGAAAAGTTATAGAAATTAGTGCAAAAAGAAAACTAATTCTATAACTTTTTTATATTTACATACAAACATAATATTATTATAATATTGTATACAAGATTTAAAATATATAAACAGGTAGGACGAAAAAATGAAAAGACTTCAAGGTCAAATCACAAAAGAAAAAATAGGAAATATACCAGTAGCTATAACAGGGATATCATTAGGTTTTATAACCTTAGGTGGAGTATGGTCAAGCCTAGGAGCAACATCTATAAGGGTGTTTGCATCTATATTTACACTTATAGCAATAATTATTATGTTTTCCAAAATAATACTTCACCCTAAGAAAGTATATGAAGAAATGAAACATTGTGTAATAGGAAGTTTTTATCCAACTATGGCAATGTCACTCATAGTTTTTTCAACGTTCGTATACGATATAATAAATCCAACATTAGGTAGAGGAATTTGGTTGTTTGGAATAATACTCTACATTATACTTTCGATAATATTTATAGTAACTAGGGTGAAAAACTTCAAGCTAGAAGAAATGGTACCAAGTTGGTTTGTTCCAACGGTTGGAATTGGAGTCGCAGCAGTAACTAGTGGATCTATGAATTTTCCCGATTTATCTAAAAATATGTTTTATTATTCATTTATTGTTTATATAATAATGTTAATTGTAATGATATATAGAATGTTAGCTGTAGAAAAAATACCAGAAAATAAAAAAATTACTGTTGCAATAATGGCAGCACCCGCAAGCTTATGTTTAGCAGGATTATTTCCAGTATTTAATGAACCGCCAACTATATTTATATATGTACTAGTACCACTATCACTTTTGTCAACATTATATGTATATATATTAATACCAAAGCTTATAAAAGTCCCTTTTCATCCGGGGTTAGCACCACTTACATTTCCATTAGCACTAGGTACCTTAGCAATGCAAAGATATTATAAATATCTTGTGAATATAAATTTAAATTTATCGAATTTAGTCAATCAAATATTTTATATAGAACTATTTATAGCAACTATTGTAATTGGGTATATAGTATACAAATTATTAGAAGTACTATTTATAGCTTTATTAAAAAATACGAATTAATTAAATAAGCATTAAATAAAGGGATCGTTATTCACGACCACTAACTAATTTATAATAACATAAAACTATTACTATGTATGTATAGATGTCAATATAAATAAAATAAAATAATAAGTAAATAAAAAAAAGTTGAAAAATTCTAAAAAATGTGGTAAAACTATATTAATAATATAAATAATGAACCTAGGGTAGAGGTGCTGTAATTATAAGTACTCAATAATAGCTGGCGAGCAATGACGATTGAGGAAAGGAATTATAGCCGAAGGAAGTTTATTGGCAAATAAATTTTCTGGCTTTGCATATAATATATGCAAAGTTGTCACTTATTCTTAAGTGGGGAGCTACAAGGTTTACTTTGAGTGTAAAAATGTCCAAAGTATTCCTTTGGGCATTTTTTTATATTTTTATGAAATTATATTTCAAATGTGGGTTAACCACTTGATCGAATCGAATTTTTAATGGAGGGATAAAATATGGATGTAGTAGTTCAAAAATATGGAGGAAGTTCTGTTAGTTGTACTGACAAAATAAAATCAATTGCTAAAAATATAATACAAAGAAAGAAACAAAATTCTAAAATCGTGGTAGTAGTATCAGCTATGGGTGACACTACAGATAGTTATATAAAACTAGCAAGTGATATAACAAAAAAGCCAAGCAAAAGAGAATTAGACGTATTAATGTCAACAGGAGAGATGATATCAGCATCACTTCTAGCTATGGCTCTTAATTCATTAGGTTGTGAGTCTATAAGCTATAGTGCATATCAATTAGAAATAAACACTAGTGGTTTTCATGGGAAATCACAAATTGATGATATAGACGTTAGCAAAATAGAAAAAAGTTTAGACGAAGGGAAAGTTGTAATAGTAACAGGATTTCAAGGTGTAAATGATAAGGGGGATATAACGACTCTTGGTAGAGGGGGGTCAGATACATCTGCTGTAGCTTTAGCTATAAAGTTAAATGGTAAATGTGAAATTTATACTGATGTAGATGGTATTTATTCTACAGACCCTAGAAAATATAAAGATGCAAAAAAACTAGAAGAAATAGAATATGAAGAAATGTTAGAATTAGCAAGCTCAGGGGCACAAGTAATGCACTCAAGAAGTATAGAACTTGCTCAAAAATATGGAATAGAAATTTATGTTGGACTTTCATGTGGACAAGAAAGAGGAACTTATATAAGGGGAGGAAAAGAAGTGAAATTAGAGAATAAAATAATAACAGGCTTAGCTACTAGTGATGAGGATACATCTATAACTATAAAAGACTTTAACTCAAATGATATGGCTAAACTATTTGAGGATATTGCAAATAAGGGAATAAGCGTAGATATGATAAGTCAAACTGCACCAGTTGATGAAAGAATAGGTTTATCTTTCACAATACCTAAAGAAGAACTAAATGAATGTAGAGTTGTAGTATCTAAGTATGCAAGTGATGAAGAAGTGATTATAGATGATAATATTACAAAGTTTTCTTTAGTAGGTCTTGGAATGAAAAATACTCATGGTGTAGCCTCTAGGGTATTTAAGATATTTAATGAAAATAATATAGGAATAAAGCTTATAACTACATCTGAAATAAGAATAACATGTGCTATAGATAGTAAGGACAAGCAAGTTGCAATAGATAAAATAGCTAGAGGATTTGATTTATAATAAAAAATATAAAAAACTTAACTTACAGCCAAGGTTAAATAATAGAAATTAAATATATTTATCTAAAGTATATTGACAACATTAAAAAAAGATAATAAAATAGTCAGAAATAAATCTTTCGTATAACCCCAATAATATGGTTTGGGGGTTTCTACCAAGAACCAATAATTCTTGCTTACGAAGAAGTTATGTATATTTATTATGCAAAACTTCTTTGTAAGCAGGATTTTTTTTATACAAAAAATAAAAACTATAATATATAAAAAGGAGAAGATTATGACTAAAAATTTACCAAAAATAGAATTACATTGCCATTTAGATGGAAGCGTTAGAGCAAATACAATAATAGATATAGCAAAAAGAGAAAATGTAAAGTTACCTTCATATGAAGAAAAAGAAATAAAAAATCTTGTTCAAGTACCGTCAGATTGTACTTCACTTAATGAATACTTAACAAAGTTTTACTTACCGAATAAAGTAATGCAAAGTAAAGAAAGTTTAGAAAGAATTACATTTGAATTACTAGAAGATGCAGCAAAGGAAAATGTTAAATATATAGAAGTAAGGTTTGCGCCACTTCTTCATATACAAAAAGGATTAAGTGTTAAAGAGATAATAGAAAGTGCAATATGTGGCATTAAAAAAGCAGAGAAGATGTATGAAATAAAGGGGAATTTAATATTATCTTGTATGAGAATTATGAGTGTAGAAGAGGGGTTATTAGTTGTTAAAGAAGGAAAAGAATTTTTAAACAAGGGTGTTGTAGGTATAGATTTATGTGGACCTGAAGTAGAAGGGTTTGCTAAGGAATTTAAACCTGTAATAGATGAAGCTAGAAAATATGGTTATAGAGTGACTATACATGCAGGAGAAGCTGCTAGTGGTCAAAATGTAATTGATGCTATAAATTTATTAGGTGCAGAAAGAATTGGCCATGGTGTAAAAATAAAAGATATGAAAGAAGCATATGATTTAGTAAAAAATAAAAAAGTTGTTCTTGAAATGTGCCCAACAAGTAATATTCAAACTAAGGCTATAAATGATTTTAATAAACATCCTTTATTTGAATTTTATAAAGATAATATAAATGTAACTTTTAACACAGACAATAGAACTGTATCTAATATAGATTTGACTAATGAAATAGATTTAATATTTAATAATTTTGAAATGAATAAAAATGATTATAAAGTTATTTATTTAAATACTATAGAAGCCACTTTTGCAGATGACGAAACTAAAAAATATTTAAAAAAATTTATACTATAAGCTAATATGCTATACAAAATCCACAAACTAATTATTACAAATATTACCATATTATTCGTAAATATGATATATTGTATATATCCAGATAGTATAGCAACATAAGTAAATATATAAGGGATAACTTATTGGAGGAGTATTAGTTTTATGGGAAAGTGTAAATTTAAACATGGGGTTATGATATTGATATTTTGCTTCTTAATTTCATTTAATGTAGCAAATGCAAAAGAAAATGGAAATAGTAAAAATGTCCTTTTTATAAGTTCGTATAATCCTAACTATATAACATTTAATGACCAAATAGAAGGAATTAAAGAAGAAATGGGAAAAAATGTTATTATGCAAATAGAATACATGGATTTTAGAGTATTCTCAGATGAAGAAAGTGAACATGATTTTTATACATTGCTGAAAAATAAAATAAATAATTATAAAAAATTTGATGCAATAATTTTAGCGGATGATTCAGCCTTAGATTTTGGTATAAAATATAGAGAAGATTTATTTGAAAATATACCAATGGTATTTTTAGGGGTCAGTGATTTTGATAAAATTAATAAAGCTATAAAATTAGATGAAGTATATGGAGTAGTAGAAGAACTTTCTATAGATAAAAATTTAGAACTTATAAGTAAATTTCATAGTGGTAAAAATATTATAGCTTTAACTGATGAATCAACTTATAACTCACCAGAGATAAAAACATTTTATAGTTTATCATCTAAGTATAAAAATCTTAATTTTAAATATTTATCATCGTATAATATGAGTACAGAAGAATTTAAAAATACATTAAATAAATTAGGTAATGAGGATATTTTATTAGTAGTATATGCATATCGCAATAAGTCGGGTGATGCTATGACTATTGAAGAAAGAGCAAATTTCATATTACAAAATACAAATGTTCCTTCGTACTGTTCATATGATTTTGCACTGTACAATAAACTTTCAATAAGCGAAAAATTTATTGGAGGTAAAGTTATCGTTCATAATGAACAAGGCAAAAAAGCCGGTAAAATAGTAAATGATATATTAAATAATAAAGTACCAACAAAGAGAATTATTAATAAAGAAGATGTAAATAAATATATATTTAATTACAAGGAATTAAAAAAATATAATATAAGAAAAAAAGATTTACCACAAAACGCTGAGATAATAAATGACCCTATAGATACTATTTTAGAATATAAAAATATTATTTTTACTGTAGCAATAGTATTAATAAGTTTAATAATAGTTATTATAGCTTTTATACTATATACAATTAAAAAATTACACTATGAAAAAGAATTACTTAAAGCAAAAGAAATAGCTGAAAGTTCAAATGAAGCAAAAACCAACTTTATATCTAATATCAGTCATGAACTTAGAACACCGATAGCTGTTGTAATGTCTTCTAATCAACTGTTAGAGCTGAACATGGAAAAGGTGGACAATGAGTATTCAAATAGCAATAATAAAAATATCCATATAATAAAACAAAATTGCTATAGATTACTTAGACTTACAAATAATATAATAGATGTAGCAAAGGTAGATTCTGGATTTATGGATTTAAGACTTAAGAATATAGATATTATCTACTTACTAGAAGCGATTGTGGAATCGGTACTACCATATGCGAAAAGCAAAAACATTGATATCGTATTTGATACTACACATGAAGAAATAATAATGAGTGTAGACCCAGATAAAATAGAAAGAATAGTGCTTAATTTAATTTCAAATGCAATTAAATTTTCTAATGAGAGTAGTACTATAAGTGTTAATGTAGAAAAAAATGATTATATATTAACATTTTCAGTAAAAGATACAGGTATTGGTATGGATGGGAAACATTTAAGTTGTATATTTGATAAATTTACTCAAATAGATGATACTATGGTAAGAAAAAATGAAGGAAGTGGAATAGGGCTATCCCTTGTGAAATCTTTTGTGAACCTTCACCAAGGAAGTATAAGTGTTAAGTCTAAAGTGAATAAAGGTAGTGAATTTACAATAGAATTGCCTATAAAAGTATTAGATAAAAATGATAATACAACTGATTATAATATAGATTGTGTTGACTCTATTATTAGGCGTACTAGTGTAGAGTTTTCAGATATATATTTTTAAAAAATTAAACATAAATGTAGAAGTCCTGTAGATAAATATTTATCTACAGGACTTCTATATTTATAAGCATATTACATTTTTTTAGGTTCTTTATATTCAATGCCTTTAGTATCTACTTTTATAGATTCAACAATTACATCTTTAATAGGTTTATCATTAGCGCCTGTCTCAATATTTTCGATAGCATGAACAACATCCATACCACTTATAACTTTGCCAAAAGCGGCATATTGTCCATCTAAATGAGGAGCATCTTTAGTTATAATAAAGAATTGACTGCCAGCACTGTCTTTGTGTTGGCTTCTAGCCATAGATAATACACCTTCAGTATGGACTAAGTTGTTTTTAAACTTATTTTTACTAAACTCACCCTTTATGCTATATCCAGGACCACCCATG
Organism: Romboutsia sp.; assembly: GCF_056995035.1. Lineage (NCBI taxonomy): Bacteria > Bacillati > Bacillota > Clostridia > Peptostreptococcales > Peptostreptococcaceae > Romboutsia > Romboutsia sp. The sequence goes on from NZ_JBXKIW010000070.1 coordinate 14,216, forward strand.
CCAGTGCCATCAGGATCTCCACCTTGAACCATAAAGTCCTTTATAATTCTATGAAAAGTAAGACCATCATAAAAACCACTATTTGCTAAAGATATAAAGTTATCTACTGTGTTTGGAGCTATATGAGGATAAAGTTCAGCCTCAACAGTACCGAAATTTTTAAATACTATAGTAGCTACAGGAAGCTCTTTAGGAGGAGTTCTAACTTCATCAACAATAGTTTTATTTGATGAACATCCAACTAAAGCTAAAGTTCCTGCTAGTAAGCTTGCTAAAAGTCCTTTTTTAGTTTTGTTAGTCATATTTTTACCATCCTTATGTTAATTTATGGGTTTATTATATCATATAAAAAAGTAATACTAAAACAAAAACACAGATAAATAATAAGTATTGGATTTATTATAGAATTATTTGTAAATTAATACATATAATATAGATAAAATAATGTGTAATGGAGGTTTTTAAATGAAAATGTTACATAAAACTGCACTTATAATTTTTATGATATGTGCAATGTCATTTATAGGCTTTACTATAAATGAATCTTATGCAAAAGAACCTATTATGGAATATAAGTTTACAGTAGAAGAACAAAAAATTAAGAGAGCTCAGTTTATATGGAAATCTTGTATAGAAGAACTTAGAAATGAAAATGTATTAACTACTATTGATATTAAGAATATAAATAGTTACTTAGCTAGGGAAATGAGAAGTGAAAAATTTGAAGCTCCATTAAAAAAATATGATAGACAAAAGAAAGCACTTAGACCCAGTAATATAGAAAAAATGGTAAGCGATAAAGTAATAACAGCAGAACAAGGTGGAAAACTTCGAGATAAAATGAGCAAATACAATTTATCAAACTTAGAAAAATAAATTAAAATATATTTATTTGTTGAAAAAAGTATAACGAAATTTAATGCATTGCACATGAAAATATAATACAATTAATTTAAGTATACCACTCTCCTTGGTATACTTAAATTAAAACCTATTTTTATTTTAAAAGAGAATCTAAATGAACGGATTATTAAAAGCTAACTATGTTTATAGTTGGCTTTTAATGCGTTTAAATTAATAAATCTAACTAGTAAAATATGTATAATAATTATAATATATATGTTCCCGTAAATATTCTCACTATGAAAATATATTTTATTCAATAGTTCAAACCCTGTAAATAACTTTACTTTAATGTACTTTTTATACCAATTAGGGAGTATATAAAAAGGTGACAAAATTAAACACAACATATATAATAAAAGGATAATTTATTAGTTTAAGCAAGTAATGAGCATCAAGTAATGACATAATCAAATAGAGAAAAAAGGGAATATATGGAGGGTAATATGAAAGATTTACTAGAGATAAATCCTATAATTGGAGCCATTAAAAATGATGAAAATCTTGAAGATGTTGTAAAATCAGATTGCGATATCGTATTTTTACTAAATGGAGATATACTTACACTAAGAAAAAAAATAGAATTCTTACATAAACATAATAAAACAGTATTTGTTCATGTAGATATGATAGCAGGAATATCATCAAGTCCTGTGATTGTAGATTATATAAAAAGTGAATTAAATTTAGATGGAATTATAACTACTAAAACTAATATCGTAAAAAGAGCTATAGAATTAGACTTAAAAGTTGTTCAGAGGTTTTTCTTTATAGATTCGATGTCTCTTGAAAATGCAATCGAAAGTTTAAGAAAAGTAAAACCACAGGCAATAGAAATTATGCCAGGAATACTACCTAAAGTAATAAGAAAAATGAACAAAGTCTATCCGAATCTTCCTATAATCTGTGGTGGGCTTATAGATGAAAAAGAAGAAATAATAAATGTTTTATCATCGGGAGCGATGGCTGTATCAACTACTAAAGTAGATATGTGGTAAAATATTACCTTAAAATACTAAAAATAAAGCTAAATATTGTGAAAATTTCGTTTATTAAATATCTAACAATCTATTTTGTTGACTGGAAAGTGTTTTCATGCTAATATCTAAGTAACTTAATATTAGGCTGGAGAAGAGAGAGCCAATAGTTTTTTACTATAGGCTCTCTCTGTTTTTTTGCCTAAATATCAGGTTATCTAAAAAATATGAGATTACTTAAAACATAAGGAGGAGTTTAGATTGAAAAAAACATTAATAGGAGAATGTATATCTGAATTTATTGGATCATGGATACTAATATTTATAGGATGTGGATCTGTAGCATCGTTAGTATTAAGTGGTGCAAGTATTTCACAATGGGAAATAGGTGTAATTTGGGGTCTAGGCGTTACAATGGCAATATATATTACAGGAGCAGTATCAGGAACGCATATAAACCCCGCAGTAACAATAGCTTTAATGGTTCATAGAGATTTTCCAAAGAAAAAAGTAATACCATACATAGTAGCTCAAGTTTTAGGTTGTTTTGTAGGAGCTGCAACAGTTTATTTCTTATTTAAAAACTTATTTGTATCTTTTGAAAGTACTAATAATATAGTAAGAGCAAGTGCTGATGGTCTTGCTACAGCAGGAATATTCTCAACATACCCAAATACAGCACTTAGTTCAATAGAAGCTTTATTTGTAGAGATAATAATAACAATGCTTTTAATGATGGTAATATTAGCAGTAGGTGAAGCTAAGAACTCTAACAAGCCAGCAGCGAATTTAGCTCCAGTTATGATAGGTTTAACAATAGCTATAATAGGATCAAGTTTTGGAGTATTAACAGGATTTGCAATGAATCCAGCAAGAGATTTAGGACCTAAATTATTTGCAATGATAGCAGGTTGGGGAGTAGATGCACTAGGACCTAATATGTATTTCTGGGTTCCAATAGTTGGACCAATTATAGGTGCAGTACTTGCAGGATTTGTATTTGATAAAGGTGTAGTAAAATATATGGACGATGAAGAAGTTTCAGAAAGTGTAAAGTAATAAAGTATATATATTAAGATGTATTTAAATAAATAATTACTGGAGGAACTTAAAGATGGAAAAAAAATATATAATGTCCTTAGATCAAGGAACAACTAGTTCAAGAGCTATATTATTTGATAAAAAAGGAAACATAGTAGCAACTTCTCAAAAAGAGTTTACTCAATTTTATCCAAACCCAGGATGGGTAGAACACAATCCTATGGAAATATGGGGCAGTCAAAGTGGAGTAATGAGAGAAGTTTTAGAAACGAACTCTATAAAGCCAGAAGAAGTTTGTGCTATTGGTATAACCAATCAAAGAGAAACTACAATAGTTTGGGATAAAAACACAGGAAAACCAGTATATAATGCAATAGTATGGCAATGTAGAAGAACATCTCAAATATGTGATGAATTAAAAGCTAAAGGATATGGAGAAAAAGTAAAAGAAAAAACAGGACTTATATTAGATGCATATTTCTCAGGAACTAAAATAAAGTGGATACTTGATAATGTTGAAGGTGCAAGAGAAAAAGCAGAAAATGGAGAATTATTATTTGGAACAGTTGATACTTGGTTAATGTGGAACTTAACTCGTGGAAAGGTTCATGTTACTGATTATTCAAATGCAGCTAGAACAATGCTTTACAATATAAAAGAATTAAAATGGGATGATGAAATACTTGAAGCACTAGATATACCAAAGAGTATGTTACCAGAAGTTAAGCCATCAAGCTGTGTATATGGATACACTGATGAAGGAATGCTATCAGGAGCACAAATCCCAATAGCAGGATGTGCAGGAGATCAACAAGCAGCTTTATTTGGGCAAACTTGTTTTGAAGAAGGTAGTGCTAAAAACACTTACGGAACAGGTTGCTTCATGCTAATGAATACTGGAGAAAAAATGGTTGAATCTAAAAATGGATTATTAACAACTATAGCTTGGGGAGTTGATGGTAAAGTAGAGTACGCACTTGAAGGAAGTATATTCATAGGTGGAGCTGCTATACAATGGTTAAGAGATGAACTAAAAATATTATATAATGCTAAGCAAAGTGAATTTTATGCACAAAATGTAAAAGATACGAATGGAGTATACGTGGTACCAGCATTTGCAGGACTTGGAGCTCCATATTGGGATATGTATGCAAGAGGTTCTATAATGGGTCTTACTCGTGGAGCTAATAGAGAGCATTTAGTTCGTGCTACACTTGAATCTATTGCATATCAAGTAAAAGATGTATTAAATGCAATGCAAGAAGACTCAGGAATTGAGTTAAAAGGTCTTAGAGTTGATGGTGGAGCAAGTGCAAACAACTTCTTAATGCAATTCCAATCTGATATATTAGGTGCTAATATAAATAGACCTAAAGTAGTAGAAACTACTGCATTAGGAGCAGCATATTTAGCAGGTCTTGCTGTAGGATTCTATAAAAATAAAGAAGATATAAAAAATTCTTGGATAATAGATAGAGAATTTACACCAGATATGAGTGAAGCGAAAAGAGCTTTATTATATAAAGGATGGAAAAAAGCAGTAAAAAGATCACTTGAATGGGCAAAAGAAGATGAAGAATTTGAAAAAGAATTATCATCTGTAGACTGTTAAATTAATAACCTTAAAAATTGAAAAAAGTTAATGACATAAAATATAAATTAACATATAATAAAAGTACAAAAAGAAAACGTTTTAGTATTTTATAAATAAAAGAAAGAATACTAAATAACATATTATGGCTAAGAGATGAGAGAGCCTTCTATACAATGTATAGGGGGGCTCTCTGTTTTTTTGCAAAATTAAAAAAATGGAGGGGAAAGTATGTATGATATAGCGATAATAGGAGCTGGAATTAGTGGAAGTGCAATTGCTAGAGAATTATCAAAATACAATTTAAAAGCTATAGTACTAGAAAAAGGAGTAGAGGTGTGTCAAGGAACTACTAAAGCAAATAGTGCAATAGTACATGGAGGATTTGATGCAAAGGAAGGTAGTTTAAAAGCAAAATTAAATGTAGCTGGAAATAAATTATATCCACAGTTATGCAAAGAGTTAGATGTAGAATTTCAACAAAATGGTTCTTTAGTTTTAGCATTTAATGAGGAAGACGAAAAACATATAAAAGAACTTTATGATAGAGGAATAAAAAACAATGTAGAAGGTCTTAAAATATTAAGCAAAGAAGAAGTAATAAAAATAGAACCAAATGTTAATAAAAATGTAATTAGTGCTCTTTTATGTGAAAGTGCAGGAATAGTTTGTCCGTTTAATTTAAATGTAGCACTTATGGAAAATGCAATAAACAATGGAGCAGAGTTGAAATTACAAGCACAAGTTATAAATATACAAAAACAAGAAGACTACTTTGATATAAAACTTTTAAATAATGAAAATATTAAATCGAAATATGTTATAAATGCGGCTGGAGTTTATGCTGATAAAATAAACAACATGATAGGTGGAGATGAATATTACATCATACCTAGAAAAGGTCAATATAAAGTACTAGACAAAAGTGAAGGGAAAATTGTAAATCATGTATTATTCCAATGTCCAACAAAAAAAGGAAAAGGTGTATTAGTTACAAAAACTGTTCATGGAAATTTATTAGTCGGACCAAATGCTACAGTAGTTGAAGATAGAGAGGATATATCTACAACTAGGGATGGTATAAATGAAATCGTAGAAGATTCAAAAGAAAGTATAGAAAATATAGATTTTAGAAAAACAATAACATCTTTTTCAGGGTTAAGAGCAACTCCAAATACTGGAGACTTTATGATATTTGCATCAAAAAAATGTAAAAACTTTATAAATGTAGGTGGAATAGAATCCCCAGGACTTGCATCAGCGCCAGGAGTGGCAAAATATGTAGTAGAATTACTTCAAAACGAAGGATTAAATTTAGTAGCAAATGAAAACTTTAACCCAATAAGAAAGAAAAATAAACCTTTTGCACATATGAATAATGAAGAAAGAAATGAACTTATTAAAAGTGATGAAAATAATAAGAAAATCATATGCAGATGTGAAAGTGTAACAGAAGCTGAAATAATAGATGCAATACACAGACCTTGTGGTGCAAGAACTGTTGACGGAGTAAAAAGAAGAACTAGACCAGGAATGGGAAGATGCCAAGGCGGATTTTGTGGTCCTAAGGTAGTTGAAATATTAGCAAGAGAGTTAAATATAACTGTAGAAGAAGTGTTAAAAGATTATGAAAAGTCAAACATGGTAGTAGGAAAAGTAAAAGAATTAAGGGGTGAGTCAGTTGAAATATAACGTTGTAGTTGTTGGAGGAGGACCTGCAGGACTTGGTGCTGCGCTAGAAGCGAAAAGAAATGGTGCAAAAGATGTACTTATAATAGAAAGAGATAGAGAATTAGGTGGAATACTTAATCAATGCATTCACAATGGATTTGGACTACATGAATTTAAAGAAGAATTAACAGGTCCAGAATATGCTCATAGATTTATAGAAATGGCAAAAGATGAAAATATAGACTATATGTTAAACAGTATGGTACTTAATATAAATGAAGATAAAACTATAGAAGTTTTAGGAGAAGAAGGATTAATAAATATAAACGCTGATGCAATAGTTTTAGCAATGGGATGTAGAGAAAGAACAAGAGGAGCTATAGATATACCAGGATATAGACCAGCAGGAGTATACAGTGCAGGTGCAGCTCAAAGACTTAGCAATATGGAAGGATACATGGTAGGAAAAGAAGTAGTTATATACGGATCAGGCGATATAGGGCTTATAATGGCAAGACGTATGACATTAGAAGGAGCAAAAGTAAAAGCAGTTGTAGAAGTTAATCCTCATTCAAGTGGATTAACTAGAAACATAGTTCAATGCTTAGAAGACTTTGATATACCACTAATGCTAAGTACTGGTATAAATTATATACATGGAAAGCAAAGGGTTGAAGGAGTTACACTTTCTAAACTTGATGCAAATAGAAATCCTATAAAAGGAACTGAACAATTTATAGATTGTGATACAGTACTTTTATCAGTAGGGCTTATACCAGAAAATGAATTAAGTGTTGAAGCTGGTGTAAACTTAGATACAAAAACTAGTGGTCCAGTAGTTAATAACACAATGGCAACTAATATAGATGGAGTATTCGCTTGTGGAAATGTTGTACATGTACATGACTTAGTGGACTTTGTTACAAAGGAAAGTAAAATAGCAGGAAAAAATGCAGCATTATATGTTTTAAATAAATTAAAAAATAATCCTACTGTAAACACAATAGCAAGTGATGGAATTTCATATATAGTTCCACAAAATATTGATACAAAGTGTGAAGAAGATATTAACTTATTTATGAGAGTAAGAAATATTTGTAAAAATAAGAAGTTGGTTGTAAGAAGTGATGATAAGGTAATTTTAGAAAAGAAAAGGGTTCATATGATACCATCTGAAATGGAAAATATTAAAATAGGCAAAGATTTATTTGAAAATATTACAGGTAATATTACTGTAAGTGTAGAGGAGGCTTAAAAATGGCTAATATAACTTGTATAGTTTGCCCAATGGGTTGTCCATTAGTGGTTACTAAAATAAATGATGGGTATAAAGTAGAAGGAAATACTTGTAAAAGAGGAGAAAAATATGGCGTAGAGGAGTTAACTAGTCCTAAGAGAGTTATAACTACAACTGTAAGATTAGATAAGTCATATTTAAGCTTACTTCCTGTTAAAACACAAGATTCTATTCCTAAAGGTATGATGTTTGAGATAATGGAAGAATTAGATAAGATTAAAGTGAGTGCTCCTATAAATGTTGGTGATGTCATAGTAGAAAATATTTTAAACACAGGAGTAAATATTGTAAGTGCTAAAACTGTATAAATTTTTAATAGATAGGAGATGGCATTAGTCATCTCCTTTTTCTTGAACAACTACACAATCATATTACCTGGAAGATAGATTGAGATAATATAACAATTTGAGACTGTAAATCAATTTGTGCTTTTGAGTAGAAATTCTCCTCTATAGCAACGATTATTTATTTTGGTATTGTTTTAAGAGTTGCTTCTCACCCATTTGAACAAGTTTTCTAGTTGCTAGACCTCCGATATAAGGAGTATCAGATTGATTACTAGAAAAGTCATTTAATTCATTACCTATTTCAAGTTTGTACTGACTTAGTGCTTTTTTTGCATTAGATTCTATGCTTTTATTATTCATTATATTTTTTTCAATATTAAAATCCATAAAATTACCTCCATCTCAATGTATAAATATTTTTTAACAGATAAATATATTTATATAAAATACTTTTCCCAAAAAAAGATTTTATATATATTTTATAATTTTTGTTGAAAATACATTTTTATAGTTACTAAATGGCAAAAAAATATAACTGAAACAGTTAATTTTCAGTTATATCAATGATGTATATATCATTTAAATTAGTTTTTAAAAATAGTCAGAATATCCAGGATGATAGTGTCTTCTTCTTCTTCTTAATAATCTTTGTAGAAGTAGTACTAAAGCAAAATCTCTAAATAGCCTATTACCAAATTGTCTAAAAAATTCATCCTGATCTTCAATATCTCTATGACAATCTGCTTCATATCTATCTATGACCATATCACATAAATCTTCTATTTTTTCTTCACTAGGAAATGGATACATACATTCCCCTACATCGTATTTATCACATACATATTTTACATGTTTTTCTAAATCCTTATATACTTGTGGACAATATTTATATGCCATTTTCATACAGTATTCATAATCGTTGTATTGCATGCTTATACCCCCTGATGTCAAATAGTATTATATTAAATATAAATTTAAAAATTATATTCAATATAATACTATGATTCATAGGGATTTATTGTTAATAAAAAGTAAAAAATCTATATTTAATAAGTCATTTTAAAATAATCAAAGCATTTTTAGAAAAATATACCCATAGCTTTCAATTAAAATTCCTTCTTCCAAAGTGATAATATTTAATGAAACATATATAGATTTTATTGTATTATAATACATATTCATTTCTAAAAATAGTAACTCTTACTATATTAATTACATAAAATTAATATATATATTAATAAAGTAGGTAGAT